>JBBDSB010000123.1:0-10435 GCA_040905205.1 Cyclobacteriaceae bacterium | reverse complement strand
ACCGTAGGCAAGTGGATGGATAGTTTCTGAAAGGAAGCTGTATCCTCAAAAACGGGTACGGCATAGTAAGTACAGCCTCTCCTCCAATTTCTTTTTGGGGGGGCTCTTCTGAACAGGCGAAAAGAAGTAATACTCCCAAGAGTAAAATATTTTTCATCAGTTTGTGGGAATAAGAAAGGTAGTCCAATTAAAATATTCCGGAAATTAAATTGTTAGAATGAAAGAAGAATTGGTATAATTTATGATCAGAACTCCAATAAAACAAATAACCTTAGCAATATAAAGATGTGGAATCCTGCAAAAATTTAATTTCTGTCTTATCTATAAAAATTCTGAAAGAGGGTATCTATGGGCCTAAAGTATTATTTCGTTAATTTAAATTTGTTTTTACCTTTTCTTCTGTTAAAATTATCCCCTAAAAGACCTGAATGGAAACCAAAAGGTTCGGCGGCCCTAAAAACACCTGTTACATGATTAACATTACACTATTTATTGGTTTAACCTTTTTATTATCTTATTCCTCTTTTGCACTTCATGCCCAGGAGAGACACGATTATGACATTTCCATTTTGGGAATCAGCATAGGCGAGATGATTGCCACCAAAGAACTTAAGGAAGACACTACCTACTTTAGGTTAAAAAGTGAAGTCAGCTTCTGGTTTTTTGGTCGTATCCATCTGGATTATATGACGGAGGTCAAATACCATCAAGGGCAGTTTATTGAATCTACTGTGAGGTCCAAAACCAATCGGGGGGATTTTCTCTCCAGGATTTGGTTGGAAAATGATGTCTATGAAGTGCGGGCAAATTCATATAAATACGAATTTAACACCCAGATACAGGAAAAAATCCATTACAGTGCCGTGAGGTTGTTTTTTGAGGAGCCGAGGGGAAAAGACAGGATGATGACAGAAAACCACGGGAAATTTGCCACCATTACTCCATTGGGAGATGGTGCCTATGATACTTATGTGGAAGGCAATGAAAACAGCTATCAATATAAAAACGGCCAACTGCAGGAAGTAAGCATGGACAATCCCATAAAAAACTATGTGATCAGCCGGAAACAATAAGCCTGGCTTCATTAATGGAAATGAAATTTTATCCGGAAAAGAACAAAGCGGGTTTCCCATCAAAACAAAATTGACCTCCTTCCAATACCAATACCCTCCAGGCCATTTTGCTGATTTCAGAGGCATCATGACTGACAAGGAGCGTTGTAAGGTCATAGTCTTGGTGAAACTGTACAATATATTGCTGAAGGATGTTTCTCATGGCCCTGTCCAAAGCGGAAAGGGGCTCATCCAATAAGAGAATTTTTGGCTTTCTTAACATGGCCCTTGCCAAGGCCAAACGCTGTTTTTGGCCACCCGACAAAACCGTTGGCCTTTTATCAGCCAGTTTTTCCAAGCCTACCCTTTCCAACATTTCATTTATAATCTTCTGATCCTGAACGTTCTACAAAGCAAATTTAAGATTCGAAGCCACCGCTACAAGTACCCGTTCTTCCTTTTGGGCCCAAACCAAATGAAAAAATGCCATAAAGCCCACAAAGAATAAAATTTTCTTAAAACAAGTTTTCATAAACCAGTAGGAGGTTTGATTTGAGCAAATAAGGATTTTTTAGGAATGAAAAGAGAAATCATTATGGCCCATATGAGCCCTGCATTAAGTGAATCATATTTAAATGCAATACGACGTTTTCGATATATTTATAAATATATATCGAAATTTTCAAATTCCAAAAAATAAAATAGTGGTACAGGGTAGACTAGGCTATTGGCATGGGACTAAGGATGGAAAGCGTCAAACCGTTCAGATCATATCCAGGAATTCAGCTTCTTCTGCCACCATTTTTTCCAGTTTTTCCGACAATTCCTTAAACTTCAAAATAAGCCTTTCGGCATGGGTCGTGATTTCGGCCCCGCCACCTTTCTCCCCGCCTTTTTTGAGGATCACGTAGGGTTGGCTTCCCCGGCTGTTGAGATCATTGACCATGTCCCAGGCTTTTTTGTAGGACATGCCCATTTTTTGGGCGGCTTTTGAAAGAGAACCTTCCGACTGGATCAACACGAGCAGTTGAACCCTGCCAGGCCCAAAGAACTTGTCTCCATCCAAGGTAATCCAACATCTGATTCTAAGTAATTTTTCCATGCTTTTTCTGAATTTGTAACCACAAAAATAAGTAAACATGGAAATTCTGCTTGATTTAACGTATTTTGTTTAGCGGAAACACCTGTGGCTGTGTTTGTAAATATAAGTAAGCTTCCAGCTGATAGGCTCCTGAGAATGGCTCAAGCCAAAAGCATTAAAATTGTTCTTTTAATGGATCATGGCAACAGAAAGGGGTGACAATAGATAATTTTCTGAATTAACAACAGGAGAACAGACGGTTAAATTATTGTGAAAAAACAAAAAAAGCAGAAGAACCGCGATAGGGAAAAAGCCAAAATCATTACCTTTAAACCTATGAAAAAAATTGCTGTTCTTCTGATTGTTTTAGGCTTGTCTTATGGCCATGCCCTTGCTCAAAAAACCACCAAAACTGAAAACATTTTTCTGATAACCGTGGATGGACTTCGGTGGCAGGAATTATTTAAAGGTGCGGATTCCTTATTTGTAGATGATACGGGGATGATCGAATCCCAGGGGTCCCTTCTGGATGAATTTTGGCATACGGATCCACTAAAGCGCAGGGAGATGCTGATGCCGTTCACCTGGTCAATCCTGGCAGGGGAAGGCCAGATCTATGGCAACCGGGCCTATGGCAATCAGGTAGACCTGCGCAATAACATGCTTTTTTCCTTTCCTGGCTACAACGAGATTTTGACGGGAGCGGCTGATGACGATCGAATTACTTCCAATGCAAAAACCAATAACCCAAACATTACCCTACTGGAACACTTGCAACGAATCCCGGATTATCAGGGCAAGGTACTGGCTTTTGGTAGTTGGGATGTATTTTCATACATCGTCAATGAAGACCGGAGCGGCATTCCGGTGAATGCCGGATTTGATATGGCCGAAGGTTCCGACCTGAGTGAAGGAGAACGAATCGTCAATCGGATCCAACAAGAGATCCGTGGTCCATGGGGAGGAGTCAGGCTTGACCCGTTTACGCATCATTATGCCATGGAGGCGATTAAGAAATACGAACCAAAAGTCGTTTTTATCGCTTACGGAGAACCAGACGACTGGGCGCATGACAATCGATACGACGAATACCTGCATTCCATCAAACAGTTTGATGCTTACCTGAAAGACCTTTGGGAATACATACAGTCTACGCCTCAGTACAAGGACAAATCCACCATGATCATTACCACAGACCATGGCAGAGGCATCGATAAGGCTACCTGGACAGGTCATGGTTCGGGGATTCCAGTGTCCAGAGAAGCCTGGATCGCCTCCATTGGTCCGGACAGCGAGGGCCTGGGTGAGGTAAAAAGAGAAGAAATCCTGTATCCTTCGATGATTGCCCGGACGATTTTTCAATTGCTGGGATTGTCCTACCCTGATGATAAAGCGGATGCTTCCATTGCTGGAATTTTGCCATGAGTAGGTGGCTTATCCTGGTTTGGCTTTTCTTTTTTCTCCTGGCTTGCGGGTCAGATCGGGAATTGCCAACTTACCGGGAGGCTTTTTTGGAAAACGATGAAAAAGCCACCAGGTTTTTTCAAACACCCTTTCCAGAGGATCGCTTGATAAGCCTGGACAGTGGTTGGATTTTTCTGGGTCAGGATTCAATTACAGGCATTTACCGAAAATGGCCCGATACCTTTTCCTGGCAGGAATCGGCTGTCTTGCCTCATCGACATCCTCTACCCAACCATTCACTTTGGTACCGATGGGAAGGCATACTCGAACCAGGTATCCTGCTGGTAGATGCCGATGATGGCGTTCAATGCTGGCTGAATGGAAAGCGTGCCTACAGGGCAGCGGAGGGAGATTATTTTTTCTTGCAAGCTAAAGGGAAAAGTGAACTGGGGCTTCGGGTGGTTAATAATGCCATGGGTGGTGGATTACTACGGGTACAGTTTTTACCTCAGGTAGCCCACGAATCCTGGAAAGCGAAAAAAGACCAAATAAAGAAAGGGGTTTTGGCAGACCGGAAAATAGAATTGCTTCAGGATGCGGACCATGTGAGAAAATGTGAAGAATTGCCTTTCCCGGAATTAACCGCACACTTGGCGGAATACCCGATTTTATTTACTGTCCCGGTATTGATTTGGAGTACGGATGGCAGGCCCTTTGTTCGCTGGGTAAGTGAATCTGCCGGTACGGCTACTCTTCGTTTGCAAACAGGGGAAGAATTTTGGGTTCAGTCTACCGATGGTGTTTTTACGCATGAACTGAAACCGGGATCAGGCATTTCCTTTGACCTATTTCAGGGGAAATCGTATCAAGGAAACTTTTCCCTAAAAACCAAGTCTTATGCAGCTGGCATCAAACTGGCACTTTGGGGGGATTCCCAGGGAGGTTGGAAAACCTTTCGAAAGGTAGCCGATGCCATAAGTGAGCACCAGGTTGATCTGAGTGTGGGAGCGGGAGATTTGGTTAATAATGGCGGGGAAGAATGGGCCTATTAGCGTTTTTTACAGTTGCTTTCCCACATGCAAACACCTCAACTTCTGGTGCCCGGGAACCACGATTACGATGGTTATTACGACGAGCTGTTTGCCAGGCAATTGAATCAATTCTTGTCCCATCCCGAAAAACCCACTTATGGAATGCAGCTTTTTGGCCCTGTAGCCATCATGAGTCTTGACCCAAATGTAAATTTTCCGGTATCTGTACTGAAAGGTTCTTCGCAAGGAAAATGGCTGGAGAGACAGATGGAATCCAGTACCTGGCAACAAGCAGCCTGGAAAATACTGGTCCTCCATCAGCCCCCCTATTCGCAGGGTTGGCCAGGCTATCAGGGAGAATGGACCATCCGTCAATTATTGGAACCATATTTTCATCGGGGGCTGGTGGACCTGGTAGTGGCAGGGCATACGCACGATTATGAACGTGTTGCCTTTGATTTTTCGGATCATACGGTTCATTTTCTGGTAGTGGGTGGTGCAGGGGGAGGACTGGAGCCCGTAGGGAAGCAGTCAGATTATCCTCAAATGGACCGGCTGATCAAAAAACACCACTATGGAATCCTCGAGATTGATTCCAGCCGGATGCATTTCAAAGCCTACGACCTGGAAGGAAATACCATGGATGAATTGATCATAGAAAAATGAGTATTTTATCAATCCGTTCTCTTAAAAGTATCAAACACAAAAAAAGCCTGCCATTTGGCAAGCCTTTGATGGTTAAGTCTGGATAAAATTATTCCGGCATCAGTACGCCGTCGATGACATGAATCACACCGTTGCTACCAGACAGATCAGCGGCAGAGACAGAGGCGTTATTGATCATCACCTTCCCGTCGGTTATGAAAACGGTTATTTCCTGACCATTTAATGTTTCCACCACCTGCCCATCGGACAGGTCAGCCGCCATGACATTTCCTGCCACCACATGATAGGTCAATACTGATGTCAGTTGATCTTTACTTTCGGGAGCCAGCAAGGATTCTACCGTTCCTTCCGGAAGTGCAGCAAAGGCAGCATCGGTTGGTGCAAAGACAGTAAAAGGGCCGTCCCTGCATAAGGTCTCCACCAATCCGGCAGTAGTCAGTGCGGTTGTTTCAGTTTGTGTTCCTTTTCCAGTTCCTCAAGATTCGGAGCGTTTTAAAAAAAAAGCTATTTTTAAGCCATGAAAAATAGATCAGGAATTTTATACCCATTGACTATCTTTTGCCTGCTGATGTCCCATGGATTTAACGACTGGAATGTCATGCCCGAACACAGTTACAGGATTTACAAAAAAGCCGAATCCATGGGGCTACCAGTGCAGTTGTATTACCATCAGGACGGGCATGGGGGGCCGCCACCCATGAGCATGATGAACCGCTGGTTTACCCGCTACCTGCACGGCGTAGAAAATGGTGTGGAAAACGATCCCAAGGTTTGGATCGTGCGGGAAGGTGACAGCCAAGACAATCCAAGCCCCTATGAAGCCTATCCCCATTCCCAATCGCAGTCCGTTTCCCTTTACCTGGAAGGCGAAGCTCCGGAAGCGGGGAAACTTCAAAGTCAAAAACCAGGACGTCAAGGCAAGGAAACCCTGGTGGACAACTTTTCCTTTGATGGGGCTTCTTTGGCAAGGGCCGAGATTACCGATCACCGCCTGTTGTTTTTAAGCCCGGAGCTGAAAGAGGACCTGCACCTGTCGGGCCTGGCCAAGATGACCATCCGCCTGGCTTCCAGCAAACCCGCCGCCAATCTCTCCGTCTGGCTGGTATCCCTTCCGTGGAACGATTCCAAAAACGCAAAGATCACGGACAATATCATTACCAGGGGCTGGGCCGATCCGCAGAACCACCGGTCCCTGACGGAAAGCGAGCCCCTAAGGCCCGGCAGGTTTTATACGCTTTCCTTCGAGCTCCAGCCCGACGATCAGGTGGTTCCCAAGGGGCAGCAGATCGGTTTGCTGATCTTTTCCAGCGACAAGGAATTTACCCTTTGGCCCGAGCCCGGAACTGAACTGACCGTAGACCTGGACGCCAGCTTTCTCCAGCTTCCGGTGGTGGGGGGAAAGAAGGCATATGAAGCAGCAACAGAAAACCACAAATAAAAAGGTTGCACCACGGATTACTCAGATTCACACAGATATACAATGAAGTAGTCCAGTCAGAACAACTGTGTCAATCTGTGGTAAAAAGGAAGATTTATTCTTCTCGGACAGTTTACGATTCAATGGTAGCGCATCGCCACAAATGGTCGGGTATAGCCTGATAAAACCCGGTGGACGACTTTTCAGGGAAATGAATTTTTCCCTTCCAAAAAAAGCCACTATCTTGTTAGGGAAATTATATTCAATGGAAAGCAGAATTTTTGGTAAAAACACAGTAATGCCGGTACATTTTGGTAAAACTGAGGGTAATTTGCTATATTTTTGCAGTGCATATATAACAAAGGAAGGTATAATGACCCTATTTTAACAATACAGGAGTTAGTGTCTTTTCGGAACCAAGGTTAACGAAAAACCGGCCAACTAAGGTTTTCCCACTGATTTCTTGGGTCATTTGACCAAAATGATGGACCCAGCAAAGAAGTGGGGAAGAAAAAGGGGTAATCGCTGGTTAAATTGCGACAACTACAATGTCAGATAATTTTACAATTGACCAAATCAGAGATGAGATCATAAAATTCAAGAATGATCCAGACTTTCAAAAGTTGGAAAATTTTTATTATTCCAAATCATTCTCTGAAATATTAGGCGTTAGCAGACGGGAAATTAGTCATAGCGGGCTCCTTGCCTGGTTGCTTGGAAATCTGGAAAGCCACCATTTGGGTGAATTTCCCATCAAAAAGTTCTTAGACATTATTGTGAAATTCAGTGGTGAAAGAATTAAAAGTAAATACCGTGATCTATTTAATATTTTTGTAACGGAAGACTACTTAATTGAAAGACTTTTCATTAAGCCTGAATATGCCATTAAAAATGTTGGGAGAGTAGACATTTATATAAATTTGACCCTATTAATTGCCGGAAGGGAGAAATGCATCAAATTGGTTGTTGAAAATAAGGTGGAAAGCAGGGAGAATAACGACCAAACGAGAAACTACTTTAACTATTTTTATCCGTCAGAAAATGAGGACAACATAGTGATCTATGTTTACTTAACCCCTATTTCAACACTTGAGCTAATAGAACTGACAGAGCCGGAATGTGGCTGCAAGGAGTTTATTCAGATAAATTACCAATCAATCGTTGATTATTTAATTGAGCCGGCACTAAATCAGAATATTTCGCCACGAACACAAAATATATTGACTGAATATTTAAAATCCTTAAGCCAACCTTCTATTGATGAAGAAGCTGACGGGCATAAAAAGGAATTAATTATGGCACTAGGTAATGAAGAAAGGAAACTTTTATCCAGTTTTTGGGAAAAAAACCAAAAGTTGATTTTGGCATCTTTATATGCCATAAGCTCTGACCCGGAACAAGAAAAAGACACGAGGGACAATATACGAGAAGCCCTTGACAGTTTGTCTTCCGACAAAGACCGAAGTACCTATAACATCAAATACAACGGAGAAATCTTTAGCCGAAACTTTAAAAAATCAGACATAGGATTGCAGACAATTAACTTGTTAAATGCCAAGGGCCTTATTGACGACAATACGATTAAATATCTGAGAAAGGATAAAAGTTGCAGTTTTTTACTTTTAAAGAAGAAAGAGGATTTTTCAGATACGGAAATCAAATACAGAAAATATAAAACCAATGATCCTCCTGAGCTCATTTATAAAGGAGAAGAATTCTATGTTGCCAGGAATTGGGGAATTGGCAACATACATAAACTCATCGATAAATTTACCGAAAAATTTCCAGGGCTTGAATACGAAACAAATTAATGTCGTACGATAAGAACTCCTGAACTGTATTGCTAAATTCAGTTCCTTTTGAATTGCCATATACAATCAATTCATCCAGTGCCCTTTTCTTCTAAAATATTTAGGGTTTCCTGATAATTTTCCTGATCCAAACTTTTGCAGGCATCCAGCGGATGGATTTGGTGCACCCCTAAAGTGTCTTTTTTGGTAATCCGGGCATTCCAAATTTGGTGGGCATTCAGGGTACGGCAAAAAAGGGGAATGGTTCTCTCAAGCAATCTTTTTTCGTGGGTAATAAGTTGGTCGATCAGTTTTTGATTGAAGTGGTGGTGGTAGGTAAAAATGTCGGTAAAGAAGGCTTTCATATTCCAAATCCTTTTGGGCATTTGCACAGGATACAACAGGTTTTCAAACTCAGTTTACATTAAAAGCAACAATTTATTTAGGGTCTGTATGTTCAAAGCTGTTGCCGGAGTATTTGCTACCTCCTTCCGTCTTCAGAAAACAAGATCCTGTATTGCAGATTCGGTTCCCATGTAGTTCCCCAACTTATGGAATTTCCGGCCAATATTGTTCCCTGACTCGGCGATTGGATACCTTTGTTGAAAGCGGGGAAAAAATGGAACATATTTTTTAGGCAATTTGCTTTAAAGTGAAAAGCGTTTAGATTTACAACCAAATTGCAAATATTGATTTAGTCATGCTGATATTTGGGACGTTTACGAAAAAATCCCCCTTTCCCCCTTTAAAAGGGGGATTTACCTTATCTACTTTTTCTGAGTCTTTTTCAAGGAGGGAACATCTTCACCAAATAAACCTAATCTTATTTGCAAGTATGTAAATCGAACTCAGTTATGTGATAGGTTAAAATCTACTCATATAGTGCCTGAACCTGCTTAATAGTTGTTTTTAACTTTTCTATTAAACCGGCCGGTTTCAACACTTTTACCCGCTCACCATGAGACAACAGCTCCATAAAAAAATCATGGGTAACAAAAAGGGTCAGTCTGATCCGCAATTCTTGGGGATTGTCTATCAGGATTTCCTGGGATTCATGTAGGGGCAGGGACTTGATGTATTTTCCCTGGAAGGGATCAAATTTTTTTATGATGAAATTGTGCCTCGCTATGGACTCTCTTTTTGACATGCTGATCGGGATTAGATGAATCCGATTTTGCTTTCCTTTAGGAACAAGGACTCCTCCCTGCAAAATGCCAAAATAGTTTCAAAGTTCGGCAATATGTCCTGAACAACTTCCTGGATTTCACACTTGCGTGCAATATTGTCAATTTGGCCACCGGAAAAATCGAAATACTCCGCCAGTTGCCGGCAATCTCCCTGACCTAAATGGGGGAGTTTTGCGGCCCATATTTTTGCCCTTACAGCAGTTGATGGCTTTTCAAAAGGAACCTTAAATAGAAAACGCCTGTCAAATGCCGGATCCAAGTTATTTGGCAGGTTGGTAGTGGCAATTAATATCCCTTCAAAGTTTTCCATTGCTTCCAGAATGATATTTTGGATGGTATTTTCCGTTTGGGCTACCGGGGAAAAGACATTGTCTTTTCTTTTGGAAAGGATGGCATCCGCTTCATTGAAGAGCAGGATGGGCACCTGTTCACATTCCTTTGCATAGGACTGGTATTCGGTAAAAATGCGCTTGATGATCTTTTCACTTTCCCCAAACCACATTGCCTGATATGACTTTTTGCATGTAGTGCAACTTTTCCGATGACCTGTCAAACATACCGTCCAAAGCCCTGCCAATATCCACAGACTCCTTGCCGGATAAGGTCTTCCACACCAAATAGAGATACAGGTAGGTATCCTCGATGTTGAAATCCAATGCGTCCATTTTTTTTATCAAAGGAAACCGGGTATGCGTTTTGATCAGCACCCTGCTATGGTGAAACAGTTCATGGGTCGTTATTTGATCCATATCCCGTTGTTCTCCCAACTGGTAGAATTTTTCGAGCAAAGAAAAAATGTCCTCCATG
>JBBDSB010000122.1:0-1723 GCA_040905205.1 Cyclobacteriaceae bacterium | reverse complement strand
TCAATATCCTTGATCTGGGCATTGCCGTTCCATGCAAATAAAAAACTCATGGACAGGAATTGAATCAGAAATGCGTAAGTAAATAGTTTGGTCATGCGTATTACATGTGAGAGTACAAGATTTTTCATACCTTTACTTTGTTTGTTTTAAAACTATACTGAATGGTTTTGAATGAACATACACCGGGATTTTCCTGGTAAGACTTTCCGGAGTAATATTGGCTGGGGATGTTAGTGCATCCTCAGCTATCTTTTAAACATGGATTTTTATCATAGGCGGCCGGTGCTTATTCCTTAAATATAATTTTTACATTTTCCTTATCAATTTCAAAATCAAACCTTGCAGAAAATTTCAATCCTTCCAGTACATTTTCCAATGTTTCATCCTGAAATTTTCCCGAAAGCAAAATGGGATTGATAGGCTGCTTTTTAATCTGAATTTCGACCCCATACCAATTTTCAAGGACTCTGATGGCCTCTAAAAGTGGGGTTTTCTGAAAAATAATCCATTTTTTTGTCCATCCTATCACCAATTCCCGGTTAAATGAGGACTTTAACAACTGATCATTTTTCGTATCAATTTTCAATGCTTCTCCTGGTAATAAGGTTACGGCCTCCTCACTCATACCCTCCCGATTAACAGCCACCTTCCCGGTCAGCAGGGAAACTTCCAGGGTTTCTCCTCTATAGGCCCTGACGTTGAAGCTGGTACCCAAAGCAGTGGTGGTAGTTTCCCGGGAATTGACAATAAATGGTCTTAAGGAGTCCTTGGCTACGCTGAAAAAAGCTTCTCCTTTTAAAAAGACTTCCCTCCTGTCCTTTTCAAAATTTTGGATGTATTTCAATTCGCTCCCTGAATTTAGAATCACCTGCGAGCCATCAGTTAAAGTAAGATGGGATTTTACCCCGGGGATGGTCGTATGCTCCACATAGGCCTTCAGTGGTTCATTTTCAATAGGAATTGCAGGATCTGCCAACAGCCAACTTGAAAGATAGCCCAAAGCAATGGCCAATGTCAGGATACAGGCCACCCTGAAATTGAAATAATCAAGGGATTTTAAACGGGATGGGCGGTGATACGCTGCTCTTTCCAAAGTGCTGATTGAATGCAGAGGAATAATATTTTTATCCTTTCCAATCGGTTTCACATGAATATCTTGTGACATTCTACTATCTAAATCCTTCCACATGCCGGAAATTTCTGAATCAGAAAGCTTAGCTTGGTTTTTGGTATTCATTTGAAGGATGATCCTTCGGGCCCTTTTAGCTTCTTTGTATTTCGATGGATTTTTGGCCAAAAGATTTTCCCAATAAAGGTTCGATGCGGCATTGGGGTACATCACCCACTTTTTAAATGAAGGGTCTAAAACAAAATCCTCTGTGGTAAAATTGGATATCTCCATGTTTGATAAAATTCGCCCACATAAGTCCCCACTATTAAAAATCTATCCATGATAAGAGGAAAAAAATTAAAAAATTACAGAAAAATTAATTATCCCAGATTTCAAATCATGTTATGCTAAAAAATATAAATACTGGTTGTTAAATCAACAACAGATCAGGAAATAAAGTCGGCAAAAATAACCCTATCAAGGCAAATCGCCTTTTCAGATTAGCGATGGCCTTCCAGGCCAGGGTATATACTGACTGCACATTGATGCCCATGATCTTGGAGATGTCTTCATAAGAACAGTTTTCATAATACAAAAGATGGATCACCTCAT
>JBBDSB010000121.1:0-1723 GCA_040905205.1 Cyclobacteriaceae bacterium | reverse complement strand
CCAAAGAGGGGATATAGGGATTTGTTCATGTTGTCCATATTTAAAAGTAGGAAATTTAAGGTGCAATAGGGCTATACATTATTTTTCACAAGATAAAGGTTAACGGTATTGAAATGAAGCGGAAAATATCACGCCCTTTCAGGGCTCGGGAAAATTGACTACTCCGTCGATGGGCTGCACCCATCGTTTTGGTATTCCGCCCTTTCAGGGCTAAAATGGAAAGGCTATCGAGGAATCGAAGATCATTACCAATAAATGATGTAATGTTGCTAATCAACTTACACAATCTAAGCGCTGAAGGCGTGCAATACCAAAACACAGGGTGAAGCCCTGTGACAGCATCGATAACGGCAACCCAAGCCCTGGAAGGGCGGAATATATTCTTCAATCCATCCACCGGACACCGGAAAAAATATCACGCCCCTTAAGGGCTGGAATAATTGTGGATTCTTTTTCGATGGGATGCATCTATTACCAGGGTATTTCGATACAGTATGAATCGTAGTGGTTTGATATAGTTAAGAAGTACAAGATAGCCAAATTTGTGAATTGGCAAATAAAGTTTCGTCCGACAGACCGGCCAAATGGATGATTTGGCCGATCTTCCAGAAAGCAAAAAAGCATCCTCTGGCACTGACGCGCCATGATTTCATACTGAATGTTGTGGGGAGTTACTTCTCTCCCTCATTTTTGAAAATATTCGCTCCGCTGTTCTGGAGTCATCATTGCTAGTTCAGCGTTTATTTTATCTCTAACAGTTCTCAATTGCTTTACCAAACCTTTAACCGTTTTTACCTTTTTAGTCTTCATATCTGAAAATTTCTTTTGGTTTTCGAATTTCTAACAGGGGATAGCCAAGTTTCAAATTGACAGAGTTATATTCGTTCTTCAGTTATACGTTCAAAAAAAGGAACTGTACCGGCCGAAAATTCCTGATCAAAATATCCTCCAAATACCGATGTGTCTAAATATGCTGACTTGATCATATTCAAAGTTACAAGAAATTGACATCAGATACCAGTAACCCAATTCCTCACAATTATATGGTGTTAACCAGATCCAGGAAAAAATCCCTGAAAATCTGTGCCCATCTGTGGTGAAACAAAAATAGATACACAGAATATTCCCATTCACCCAGATAAAATCCATTACCTAAAAAACCCTTATATGTCCTTCGATTCCTTATATGGTTCCCTCCTTTTTTAACCATAAAAGGCAGGTAAGGGAATATAAGGCTTGGGCAAGATCTAGAAAAAAAATCTGTGAAAATCCGTAGCCATCTGTGGTGACACCTATATGCTTACCACAGATTATATGTCCTTATTTTATGGTTCCCCACTTCATAAAAACCCCTCCTCGAATTCACCCGCCAAGTGATCATTGGTGCGCTTCATTTCCCGAAAAAGCTGGGCCTTCAGGTTGCCGGCGATTTCCTGGTAAGCCGGATCATCCATCAGGTTGCGGAGTCCATCGGGATCTTTGGAAAAATCATATAGCTCTTCAGGAACCCGGTACTCGTACATCTGCAGGCGTTCGGCCACTGATTCATCCTGAGGAGCTGCTTCCTTCATGGCGGCATAGGTTCTCCCGCTAGCGGCATCACCACGGATCTTGTGCTCCCCATCGCTCCAGAAATTCACGATGTACCCATAGTCCCCCTCCTGTACACAGCGCATGGAATAATCAATGCCGGCAAAAATCCGGTGAAACTCGGTAAATACCC
>JBBDSB010000120.1:0-1727 GCA_040905205.1 Cyclobacteriaceae bacterium | reverse complement strand
CTGAGTTCGATTCTAGATGAAGTATATTTTGCCAGTCAGTCACCTCTTTGAAAATAGACACAGAAAAAGCAAATGAGGCAAATCCCCCTTAATAAGGGGGTATGGGGGATTTTTTCGCAAACGTCCCAAATATCTATGCGTTATAAGTTGATATTCCCGTTGGAATCCCTCCCGACTTTGGTCGGGACAAGCTCTGCCCCCTTGAAAGGGGGAGTCGCTAAAAATGAGATTTAGGTTGATTCTTATATGGTTTGCGTTATCATATAATTACCCATTTTCTTAGGAAAGGATTAGCACTATAATTTGTACAGTTTTATAATCGAACTCAGTTCATCAATGAGCGGTGCTCATATTAGCTATTTTGATAACAAATGTCAGATTTTCATGAAGATAGGCGTTTAGTTAGATGATAGGTTTATATTAAAATAAAAAACAGTCTATTTTGTCAAGAAAGAGCTATTTAATGGGAAAAGGGTATTAGTGTCTCTCCCTACTTGAATTTCAAAAGAGGTTTTCCGATAATTAGTCCTGTTATATGTATTTGGCAGATATGAATTTTTGATCAATTGCCTACTGCTTTTCCTGTTTTATATCTCCATTGGCCTGATCCTATCATTAAATTTCGGAGCATTTCCCACCCAATTAAACCATAAAAAAACCTGCAAATATTGCAGGTTGATCGTGGAGGATAACGGATTCGAACCGATGACCTCTACACTGCCAGTGTAGCGCTCTAGCCAACTGAGCTAATCCCCCAAATGGGAGTGCAAATATAGGTAGGGTTTTTAACCTACCCAATTATTCTGCTGAATAATTTATCCGGGTGAGGATACTTCTTCCCAAGGTGACTTCATCGGTATATTCCAATTCACTTCCTACGGGAATACCCCTGGCGATGGTGCTTACTTTTACGCCTTTTTCCCTGATTCTGCGGGTAATATAAAAAGCGGTGGTGTCTCCTTCCATGGTGGCTGGTAATGCCAGGATTACCTCCTGAACGGTTTCTCCGGAAAATGGATGATCCAGGCGATTTAGAAGAGAGGTAATTTGGATTTCATCCGGCCCAATGCCTTGAATGGGTGAAATCACACCCCCCAAAATATGATAAAGTCCTGAATATTGGCTGGTGTTTTCTACGGCCAGCACATCAGGAAGGTCTTCTACCACACAAATAATGCTTTGGTCCCTTTTTTGCCCTTTGCAGATGGCGCAAATTTCCTGGTCCGAAATGTTATGACAAATTCGGCAATATTTGATGTCTTTCCGAAGCTTCAATAAGGCATCTGTCAATGCAAGGGTGACAGGTTCATTTTGCTTTAGTAAATGCAGGGTCAGCCTTAAAGCGGTTTTTTTGCCTATGCCCGGAAGTCGACTTATTTCCGTCACTGCATCCTCAATCAGTTTGGAGGGATAATTCACCAGGGGAATTGGTTAAACAATGGCCGCTTGTATACCGGCATCCAGAATGGATTCACACATGGGTTTCAGTTTACTAATGCTTCCTTTTTTCACCGAGCATTTTCCCTTGTAATGAATGATCATGGTGCATTGTTCTGCCTGGTCCTGGGTATGCTTACAAACTTTAATCAGGATTTTGGAGACATGGTCGAAGGTGTTGAAGTCATCATTGAAAACAACCAGGTCATGCTCCTCCTTGTCTACTTCTTCGTCAAGCAGTAATTCTTCTTCGGCTTCCAATAAATGTTCTAAAGGTTTCATTTTGCAAA
>JBBDSB010000119.1:0-1738 GCA_040905205.1 Cyclobacteriaceae bacterium | reverse complement strand
GGATAACCAATGGAATCATTGTTTTCCGGATCAAGATGTCCCATTCTTAAATTATCCCAGGTAATGAGATTCTGTCCACCTATATAAATTCTCAAAGAACCTATTCCAAGGACACTGGTCAAATGAGTTGGAAGGGTATAGGCCAGTTCAAGGTTTTTCAACCTGGTAAAAGATCTGTCCATTACAAAAAAATCATTGGCCGTATGATTGGTGGTGGTACGGGTACTTAAGGCGGGATAGGTGATTTCCTCTCCGGCAGCATAGCGCTCCGGTGTCCATGCCTGTTTATGATAATCAAAATAGGTCCCCTGAATGATGTTTTCATAAACTCCCTGAGCGCCATAATTTCCGGAATATTTTCCTACGCCCTGAAAGAACACCGAAACATCAAAGGCCTTATATTGAATGGTAAATCCCATGCCATAGGCCACCCTCGGAATAGAAGAATATCCAATAGGTGTCTGATCCCTATCATCTACCACCCCATCATCGTTGAGATCTTTATAAATAAAGTCTCCTACCCTGGGTACGCCAAATCCATATTGCGTGTTTTCTAAATACGAATCCAGTTCTTCCTGCGAATTAAAAATTCCGTTTCCATTTTCATAGTCAATCCGGTATCCCCAGGCCTGTCCTATGGGATATCCGGTTTGCCGGTACCGGTGGACATATGATTCGCCCCGGATCTGCTCATCAATAAATGTTACGGTATTGTGGTTGTAACCATAATTGCCCCTGATATTGATGTTAAAATCTTCTGATAGGGATTTGTTATAGGCCAGTTCAATTTCATATCCGCTGTTGTCTACCTCGCCCATATTCACTTTTGGGATATTGGACAAAGGCACCCCTTGGAATTCAGGCACCGTACCCCGGCTAATGAGTATATTGCTCCGGTTTTCTATAAAATAGTCAAAGGAAACGCTCAATTGATTCATGATGCCCAAATCAATTCCGTAATTCTGTTTGTCGGCAATTTCCCAAGTGATGTTGGGGTTGCCCAATAAACCCTGGTTGACACCTTGCCCTCGGCCCAAGCTGCCCAGTGGACCTCCTCCCATGGTGATATCACTTTGAAATAGAAAACGGGAAGCACCCATTTTATCATTGCCTACCCTTCCATTGGAAGCCCTGAATTTTAAGTTTGTCAAAATCGGGTGATCCATTAAGAAAGCCTCATTGCTTAAAATCCAACCCAGGGATACAGCCGGGAAAAAACCAAACCGATTTCCGGGTGCAAACTGCTCGGATCCATTATAACCCATATTGAACTCTGCCAGGTACCTGTAATCATATTCATATGTACCCCTTGCAGCAATACCCAATACATTATAAGGAATTTCACCGATGGTAGATTCCCAGTTGTCCCTTTGGGCAAGGATCAATCCGCTGACCCTATGCTTTTCTCCAAAAGTCCGGGCATATTGCATGGCAGCCTGCATGTTGATATTGTATCTGGAATCTGCCCACTTGGATAAAGATAAAAGCGTTTCATCAGGTCGCTTCACCGCATAACTTAATTCATCGGAGTTAGTATTGACTTCTGCCAAAAACAATCTTTCCGACTTTCTGCCCTGCATGGCTGTGGTGGACCTGGCATCATAGGAAATCATTCCCCTTACGCTCAGGCCTTTTGTCACCATTTTGCTTAGGTCCAATTCCAATCCAAAGGAAGAATTCAGATTGGAGCGAACCTCATTCCTATAGCCCATACGGTTCATGATTTCAAAGGCAGAAC
>JBBDSB010000118.1:0-1745 GCA_040905205.1 Cyclobacteriaceae bacterium | reverse complement strand
CCTATCCTATTAGTTTGATCCATAAAATCCTAAAGACATGACTCATAAATATTTATTATTTTCGCTATTGATTTGTAGCCTTCTGGCCTGCGAGGAGTTTTTGGAAAACCCACCCCTGGATGCCATTGGCAACGACAGCTATTGGAACACTGCAGAGGACCTGGAAAAGTATGTCATCAAATATTATCCCCAATTCCCCGGGCATGGTAACAGCATGGCTACTGAAGATGCTAATTCGGACAACCTTACCCTTGGTTCCCCCAATTCTGTATTGAATGGTGAGAGACCCATCACTACTGGGAATTGGATCAGTGAGTGGAGCAATATCCGAAGCATTAATATATTCTTTGATAATTACCATCAGGTTTCCGATGATTTCAGTTCTTACAAACACTTTTTAGGGGAAGCCTATTTTTTCAAGGCCTGGTTCTATTTTGATTTATTGAAGCAATATGGAGACCTTCCCTGGTATGAGCATTCTTTACAGCCCAATACCGAGGAATTATTAAAGCCAAGGGCGCCAAGGAACACCGTGGCGGATTCCATCCTTTTGCAAATCGATAAAGCCATTAGTTATCTGGATACTCGATCAGTCGTGGGAAACACAAGATTGAACAAAGAAACCGCACTGGCATTTAAAACCAGGGTGGCTTTATTTGAAGGATCCTGGCAAAAGTACCATGCCAATTCTCCCTTTGGCACACCAGGAGCCCAACCTGAAAAATATTTTCAGGCTGCTGTTGATGCCGCAGAAAATTTAATGCAGGGGGATTATACCAAGGGGATTTATAATAATGGCTTACCGGAGGAGGATTATTATACATTATTTGGACTGGACAATATGGATGCGGTCGATGAAGTGTTATTTTACCGTGCAGGAAACAGCGGGGAAGGGTTGGGAAGCAACGTGCAGTTTTACACTACTGTCAGGACCGGTCAGAAATCGGTAACCTGGTCTTTGATTTCCAGTTACCTCGGCAGGGATGGCCAGCCGATAAATTATCTCAACCTTGCCGAAGGGCAAAAGGGAAATGACTTCCTTACCAGAATTTCGGAGGCGGCGGATCCCAGGCTCCATGGAACGATCTGGATTCCGGGAGATGTGATGGTCGCAAGGACTAATGAGCAGTTTGATAAGCCCTTTATTGACAGAGGAGCTGAAGAATTAAATGCCACCGGTTTTCAGGTAAAAAAATTCGCCAACCCTGAATCCCCAGGGGCCGGTGCCTTATGCTGTGGGATCAGTGAAACAGGTTATATTTTATTTCGTTACGGGGAAGTCCTGCTTAATTATGCTGAAGCCAAATATGAATTGGAAAATGTCGTGGCCTATGATGCCTTGAATTTGCTCCGGGAAAGAGTTGGCATGCCAGCGTTTGAGGTAATGGATCAAAGTGAGGATCCCAATTCGGAATGGCAGGATTATGGATATGAAATTTCGGATGAATTGTATGAAATCAGGCGTGAAAGAAGGATTGAGCTTGCCCTGGAAGGTTTCAGAGGGGATGATTACAGAAGATGGGCAGCCCATCCTCTCTTTAAAGACAAACGGCCTTTAGGATATCCTTATGATCCTCAGGAATTTCCTGATTACCAGCCCCCTTTGAATGAATCCGGGTTAATCGATTTTTTTGTCAACCTGATGCCCAATGGCTATCAATTCCGGCCTGATCAGGATTACCTCAATGATATCCCCCAGGACGAATTAAGTCTAAACCCTAATTTAGAACAAAATCCAGGATGGT
>JBBDSB010000117.1:0-1746 GCA_040905205.1 Cyclobacteriaceae bacterium | reverse complement strand
CCCAGGACCCATACATTAAAAGTGTATTGCTCTACCAGCTGAGCTACGGAATCAATATTCAAAATAAAAAACTTGGTTTTGAAACCAAGTTTTGCTTAATTGGACTGCAAATTTAACGTTCTATATTGAAAATGCCAAATCTAAGACTGCTCTTTATTGTAAAATTAACCTTATTTTTGTTTTTTATCCAACAAAGTACTCAGGCACAGTCCAATAAACAAAAATTGGATTCGGGTGACTCCCTGTTTAAGGCCAAACAGTATAAAGAAGCCATGAAATTATATGAATCCATTCTTTTGGAAGGCGAGGCTTACTCTCCGGCAATGTTGCTCAAAATGGGATTTATTTCTGAAGGGATAGGGGATTTTGGCAAGGCCTCTTTGTTCCTGTCCAATTATTATGACCATAATCCCAATCCCAGGGTAATCGATAAAATTAAAAGCCTCACCAACCAGAATAACCTGGTAGGATATAATATTTCGGACAAGGAACGCTTTTTTAAAATCCTGATCGATTTGAAATTGGAGATAACGATCCTGTTTACCCTCCTAATGATCATCTTTTTAATTTTGGTTTTTTTGTTTCCTGCCAAACGTACCGTTTTTTATATTCCGGCAACCATTTGCCTTTTTGTGGCTTTTTTGGCTAATAATTTTCTGAGCCCTCCGGAAACCGCCATTATTACCGGAAGTCCGGTATTGATCATGGACCAACCCACCTCAGCCGGCAACCTGATACGGAGGGTGGATGCCGGTCATAGAATTATTATTCAATCGTCAAGGGATATTTGGTACGAAATAAAATGGGGCGATCAAAAGGCCTATGTCAGAAAGGAAGATATCTCAAAAATTTAACGGGTCAAGGTATTTAAAATGCCCATTCAATTTAAATTCTCTTCCGGAAATACCACGAGTTTTAGTGGAAAAAAAGGTAAATTATTTTTCACTTTTTATCTCCACCTTCTCATCTTTTTTATCCTCCTCTTCAAGCTCCGCATCTACCATGGATAAAATTTCTCCAGGAGACATGTATAAAGCCTTTATTTTATTTTTGTATTCGACAGGCAACTTGTCATGATTCAAAACAAAATTTTTGGTAGCAATAATTTTATCTCCTAATCCATGGGCTACAGCATAACTATCTGCTGCAATTTCAGCTTCCGTCAAAAAATTATTAGAACAGTAATATTTCACGCCAAATCCAAGCAAATTCATGGCATTCCTGTCCAGATAGTCTTTGATATGACCCAACTCATGACCAATCCATCCCAGTAAAACATCCCTGGGAAGTGATTCAATCGGAACCAGATCATCCTCTAATACCAAATACCGGCTGATTTTGATTTTATAAGATCGATTCTCCTTTTTTCTCATCAAAAGGGAACCGACTTTTGGTTGCGCCTGCATGACTGAGCCGCTGATTTTGTTTTTAAATTGAAAATCAATTTTAATATTTACCAGTTCAGGAAAATAGGAAAGCGCCTCAAGGGTAATCTTTCTAATCGGATCAGGAATATTTTTATTCACTGCAAATTCCTCATAGTCATCATTACTACTTTTTAAAGTTGGGTTTTCATTGGCATTCTCTTTTTTGTATATTAAATCAAAAGAATTGTAAATCAACAAAAAGTTTAGCGAAATTATAATATTTATTATTAAATTTACCATATAAAACATGAATTATATTCCTTACATTATAAGGATTTTTTCTTAATTAAACAAAAATCCGATGGCTAATCTTATTTAA
>JBBDSB010000116.1:2168-10642 GCA_040905205.1 Cyclobacteriaceae bacterium | reverse complement strand
TAGAGCAACTGACTTGTAATCAGTAGGTCGTTGGTTCGATCCCGACAGGAGGCTCATTAAAGCAGCTTTAGCTGCTTTTCTTTATGTTATGTAAAGGGCAGCTGGTAATGCATCCCGGCAGGTAAAGAGCATTTGTAAAATTATTTCTTAAGGACCTTAATGTGCTCCACTTTCCGTCCCCATTTGATTTCTATGACAATTAAACCTTTAGGAGTTCTTGGGATAAGGACAGCTAATTGGTCATTCATTTCATTTTCGGAATTGACCGTGATCGATTGAGTGATTTGCGCAGGATGAATAATGCGGAGAGTAATTTGTTCCTCGTTATACAGAGATCTATCAAGTAAAGCTATTCTCAACTGTTCACCTATAGACGGATTTGGGTAGGCGCGCCAAACTCCTTTGGTTATACCGACCTGTGAGATTCTCATACCCACGGTATTGCTGTAGTCAAAAGAACCTGAGAGCCCCACCTGCTTTAATCTGTAATATACCATAGAACCGAAAAGAGGCAATTTTTCATCGGTAAAGCTGTAATCAGAGCGAACATCAGAATAGCCAACACCTTCGATTTTAGCAATTCTCTCAAAAGTCTTTACATTATTAATGGTTCGCTCTATTTCGAAATGGGAATTTTCCCATTCTTTTAAAGTAGTCCAGGTAATATTGCCAGTGCGGCTTTTATCATCAAAAGATGCATTGATGTAGGCATATACTACAGGAAGTATAATGAGTGTGGCAGAGATGATGACCAATCCATTTCCACCGTTTCCACCTCTATTACTGCCACCTCCACCCCCGCCGCCATTTATGGCATTTGCAGCTGTTCCTGCATCTCCATTTGTTCCTCCATCTACGCCAAGCCCCGAAGTTTGAATTCTGACAGAATAAGCAGATCCTCCACCACCTCCACCATATCCAAGTAGTCCGGCCCCTCCGATACCACCAATGGCCGTAGGCTGACCAGTAGTACTTACGGTTCCGGCAGGTCCGTTGCCTGAGGCACCACCACCGCCTCCACCTGCTCTTCTATTTCCCCCTGCACTAGCTCCTCCTCCGCCGAGGTTTCCACTTCCTGAGTTCCCTCCAACTTCGGCATCTCCTCCTTCACCACCAAGACCGGGATTTGCAGTTTGCGCGTCAAAACTTGTTGGAGTTCCAGGGCTACCCGCAACACCATCAATAGCGCTACCAGCACCACCTGTACCGATTGTGTATGAAAATGTATTTCCAGGAAACGCATCGATTGTAAAAGTCATTACCTGGCCACCCCCGCCGCCTCCTGCGCCTTGACCTCTGCCACCACCACCACCACCTACCATAACAATGCTCAGTATAATTTCTTCCACATGCTCGTCAGGTCCCAGGGTAGTCGATGTAGGAACGGTATAAATATTAGAACCAGGGGTAGACAAAGTTACCTCCGGAATGATTTCAAATCTCTGTGCTAATGAAACATTTGATGATATTATCAAAAAGCATGATAGGATTGTAATTTGATAAAATCGAAAAAGTTTAAGAACAATATATATAGTTTCCTTGTTAAAGATTGAGATTGCTTTGTTATCAATTTCTTTGACTCTCATTCTTCATGATTTTTTCAAAAAACCTAACACCATCAATGACATTTTGTTTTCAAATAAAGTCATTAATTTATTATTAGGCCAACTTTTCGCAAAAACTTCTAAGAAACAGCCTTAAGTAAATGTCGTATTGATTTCTATATCAGTGGGTTACTTGTGCCTTTATTTCTGTTGGATATTTTTTTATGATGTGATCTAAAAGCGATTGGTAAAGTACTGATGTGATCCATTGCCATTGTTGGTGGTAAGGCTCGTGATCATCATAAAAAAAAATAAAAACCTGAGATTCTATTAATAAATTCTACGAAATCCGATGATTCAGAGATGTATCTGATTAATTATTAAGTTAATTTTAATATTTATTTAATTATCAATATTTAATTAATAAATAATAATAAATATATATATTATTTAAAATAAACTTAATAATAATATAAAAAGCAATATTTTTTCTTTAAATTAAGTTATATTAATTAACAATATAACTACTTAAACATGACTTTGACTGATAATAAAATTACCGAAATTTCCTATTTTTAGAAGAATTCTTCATTGAACTTGACAAATCCTGTGAAAAAAACATTCTGGGGAATAAACCCTAGCGGACCCCGAAAATGAGTTCCAGTGAGGTCATTTCCATCATGGGCAATCAAACATTTACTAACAGGTTGCCTGAAAAATGGCAAAAATGAAATGTAAGATTCCTGGCACCTGCATTTTGTCTATTCTGAAAAATTTCACAAAAAATGGGGAGGGTGGAGAAAGTTGTCTAGGCTAAGATCTTTCTGTAGGCTTCCCTTTTTTCATAACTTAGGATCTCACAAAAAGAAAAAATGAGTAGAGGAAATTTTGTAAAGAGAACTGCCATTTCAGGCCTTGAAGGGGCATTAATGCCTCTTAGCTTATGGGCAGATGATGATCTCATAGCAAAAGGATCAAATGGGGTATTGTAAAATGGAATTACTTTACCTGGTCAGCCTTAAAAGGATTATTAGAAAATAAATTTCCCTATATTGAAAAAGGTATTAAGGGCACATTTTGCTAGGATCTTTTTCCTAATAGTTCTAGACTTAAGTTGGGAAATGGAATGTTCAAGAATTTTCAATTCAAGTGCATCTTATAAAAATATATAAAGAAAATTATAAACAAAATCATGATCACACTTATTGAGAACGCGAAAAAATTTCCTCAAAGAACGGCTGTTAAAAGTCATAATAAAAGTTACGACTATGGAGATGTACTTGAAGCTTCAGAAAATGTTGCTCTTTTTTTATTGGAGGGGAAAAAGGATCTTCAAGAAGAAAGGGTAGCCTTTATTGTCCCTCCCGGCTTTGAGTACGTCAGCATTCAATGGGGTATATGGAGAGCCGGGGGAATTGCTGTTCCGCTTTGTGTTAACCATCCCCTGTCCTCAATAAGTTACGTTCTTGAAGATACTGATGCATCATTTTTAATTTTTTCGAAAGAATTTGAAAAATTAATCGAACCCTTAAAAAACAAATCAGAAATCAAATTTATTCCCTCTCAAGCTGTTAAAGAACAAAAGGGTATATTACCCGATATCATCGTGGATAGAAGGGCCATGATCTTATACACCAGTGGAACAACAGGTTCACCTAAAGGAGTGGTTACCACGCATAAAAATATTGAAGCTCAAATCATTTCACTGATTACGTCATGGGAATGGAAAAAAACCGATCATATTCTTAACGTTCTTCCCTTACATCACACCCATGGTATTGTTAACGTATTATTATGTGCGTTATGGTCAGGTGCCTGCTGTGAATTTCTTCCCGCATTTAATCCTGAAGAAGTCTTTAATGTTTTTAATAAAAAAGAAGTGAATGTTTTTATGGCAGTTCCTACCATTTATTATCAGTTAATTGGATATTGGGATCAGCTACCTGAAAAAGATCAGCAAAAAATAGCTGGGATTTTAAAAAAATTCAGATTAATGGTTTCAGGATCTGCGGCCTTGCCGGTTTCAGTAATGGAAAAATGGGAGCAAATAAGCAGTCATAAATTACTGGAACGCTATGGAATGACCGAAATAGGGATGGCCATAAGTAATCCTTACCGGGGAGACAGAAAACCCGGACATATTGGCCAACCTTTACCTACCGTTCAAGTCAGAATTTGCGATGAACAAAATAGACCGGTAGATCAAGGTATACCGGGAGAAATACAGGTTAAAGGGCCAAACGTTTTTAAAGAATACTGGAACAAAGCTCAGGCTACAAGAGAGGCATTCACTTCAGACGGGTGGTTCAAAAGTGGGGACATTGCGATTTTTGAAAATAGTAGTTATAAAATATTGGGAAGGAGTTCTGTAGATATCATTAAATCCGGAGGGTACAAAATTTCAGCTTTGGAAATCGAGGAAGTTTTACGCTCCCATCCGGATATCAAGGATTGTGGTGTGGTAGGGATTCCTGATTTAGAATGGGGAGAAATAATAGCCGCCAGTTTGGTTTTAACTGACAAAAATAATATGGTCATTTCTGATCAGCAGCTCAAAGATTGGCTCAAAGATAAATTGCCGGGATATAAAATTCCGAGGAAGTATTTATTTCAAGAAGAATTGCCAAGAAATGTAATGGGCAAAGTCACCAAGCATGAGCTAAAAAAATTGTTTTAAACAAAAAAAAGAATTATGAAAATATATGGTGTTGCGCTATTGGCGGGATGTTTTCTACTAGGTAAATTATTTGGGAATTTTCTTGGGGCCGTATTGGATATTAAAGGAGATATCGGGGGAGTAGGTTTCGCTATGTTGCTACTTATTGTTTCAAATATATTTTTAACAAAAAGGGGATGGATTAAAAAGGAAACTCAAACCGGGATTCTGTTTTGGAGTTCCATGTTTATTCCTATTGTTATCGCTATGGCTGCAACCCAGAATGTAAATGCGGCCATTTCCGGAGGATGGGTAGCCTTTTTTGCGGGTGGAATTGTAACTATAGCGCTCATTCTGCTGGTTCCCCTAATTTCCAAAATAGGAAAGAAAACGGATACCCAAAAATTAAAAGTTTAGATATGGGGCTTATTGAAAATACTGTAGAAAAAAACGGATTGATTTTCGCTTTCCTGTTAGTGGGGATCATCATGTTATTTTCTTTCTGGTTGTCAAGAAAATTGACCCGGAATAAACTGCCCGGAGTAGCCATCGCCATAATCATAGGATTATTCCTGGCTTTTTTGGGAGAAGAAAAAGGCTTGGGGAATTTTCCTTTATTCACTGGAATGGTCCTATTGGGAGGCCCAATGTTAAGGGATTTTTCGGTGGTCGCAACCGCCTTGGGGGCAGATATCGATAAAATAAAACATGCTGGAACTGCAAGTTTTGTTGCACTTTTCATAGGGGTAACGGTTTCCTTCTTTATTGGTGCAGCCTTGGCTTTTATAATGGGTTACACAGACGCAGTGAGCATGGCTACAATCGGTGCTGGAGCTTGTACATTTATTGTAGGCCCTGTTACAGGAACAGCTTTGGGAGCCGGTTCTGATGTTATTGCTATAAGTATTGCTACAGGCGTTTTTAAAACAATAATGGTAACTGTTGCGACCCCTTTAATCGCAAAAAAAATTCATTTGGATAATGCAAAAAGTGCCATGGTATTTGGTGGATTGATAGGAACCACCAGCGGGGTGTCAGCGGGTTTGGCAGCTACGGATCCTAAACTGGTACCCTATGGTGCCCTAATAGCTACCTTTGCCACAGGAGTGGGTTGTTTACTCTGCCCGTCCATTTTTTATCTGACGCTGGAGCTTCTAATTTCCTGAAAAATCAAAAACGGGATCTGAGCATAAAAAGTAAATTTACTTATATTGGTGCAGGTAAAATGGAACATTTTGCTATTGTTCTTGGCTTTTTAAATGTAATTATAATCTAAATAAAATGCCTCAAAAAAATATAGACAATAAGAAGGTAGGGTCGCCATATGAAATTTCATTTTCCGGATGGAAAGCCGTTCTGGTTAAGGTAAAGGACCAAATTGGTGAAAATAATGTAATAATTGTTTCGGCCGGTGTGGGTTTTTTTGGTTTTTTGGCCATTTTCCCTGCAATTATGGCCTTGATTTCTATTTACGGGCTCGTAATGGATCCCCAGCAAATTGAAGAGCAGCTAACTAATATCAGTTCGATGATGCCAGAGCAGACTTATAAAATACTCCAGCAGCGGGCGGACAATTTTATAAATTCATCGGGTGGTGCATTGGGTTGGGGTACTGCTTTCGGGATTCTATTTGGCATCTGGATTGCCAACGTAGGGACAAAATCCTTATTTAAGGGAATTGACATAGCCTATAAGACCAGAAGTTACAGAGGGATCCTAAAACATAATGGGCTTACTTTATTATTTACTTTTGGAGCAATCATTTTAATCATTCTAAGTGCAGGGTTAATCGTGGCATTTCCTGCTATCGTGGAAAAAATAGGTTTGCCTGACAACATTGAAAACCTGATCAGTTGGCTACGATGGCCGATTATGGGCCTCATCCTGGTGGGCAGCATTAGTTTAATTTATAATTTTGCACCTGGAAGAATGCGGCCCAAGTTCAAGTGGGTCATTCCGGGTGCACTGCTCGCCTCTATTTTATGGCTTTTGGCCTCATGGGCATTTTCTATTTACATCCGCAATTTCTGGAATTTGGGGGAAATCTATGGGTCGATTTCGGCTGTGGTTATTCTGATGCTTTGGTTATTTTTAACCTCCTTTATTATTCTATTGGGCGCTGAATTGAATGCCGAACTTGAAAATCATGCCTTTAAGGAGCCGGAGGTCCCCAATGATTAATATCCATAATAATTTTCATCGTTCGGGGAATTTTCGCTAGCTACCTGTTTTTTTAAAATGGTATAACCGTTTATACACGTGTAATAACACAGAATATATTTTAGAAATCTTTTTATTGTAGAAAAAAGACAAAAATACAGACCAACTCAAGTTCCGCATAATGTGCTCTATTGAACAGATAGAGCCATTGTAGTTGCTACCATACCATTTTTCTGACCCACAATATTGAAAGTGAGATAAAAAATTAAAAAATTGACAATGATCTTTCTTTATCTATTTAAAAAAGTCAAATTCGTAGCAACTACATGGCTGTTTTGAGGAACTTGAGCCAAAGCTAAAGTTTATCCGAGATAGATACCCATTTGAGCCGCAAGCACCTACTTCAAATGGTATCGCCTGGGAATTTGCTGGACAGCAAACATGAACCGAAATGAAAAACCTAGTTGAGGGTACTTGGATTGATTGGACTTATATTTATACAAATGAATTTGAACATTTAGCAATGATATCAGATACAAGTAAAATTAATAAATACATGAAAAAACATTTAAAAAAATAAAATGTGCATTTATGGAGGACTAAAAATGAATTTAAAATAGAAGACAATGAATATTTCAAATCCTTTTTTTCACAAGTGCAGTTTCAAAGATTAAAAAAAGATTTATTATTAAGGTCAATAAATGAGCTCAATGATAATTACAAAAATATTGAGAGAGCAATTAAAAAAGAGTTTCGAAAAAGAGGATATGATAGAGACGAAATTGAGAAGATACTTAAAAAGCATCTACTTGATATCTCTGATACCATTTCACTGGATTTAAATGACATTTTATTTATGGCAGATGAACTTGAAACTCAATATTTAAATGACAATGATTCAAAAATCAGTGAGTTAGATAAGCTTAATAATATGTTTGATGGCAATCTTTTAACTTCAATGCTAATAGGATTTCTGAGTCGTGATATTCAGCTAGCTAGTTCTGCACCAGAAATACAATTTGATTTATATACTATTCAGAAAAAGGGTAATATTATTTATGCACAATCATTATTAACTATTAGAGGCCTTAATATAAAAGGTTTCGAAAACAACAAAATCTATTACAGAAAAGAGTATATTTTAGCTTCAACGTACACTGATATTATATATGTAGAAACAGATTATCCATCGTTTTCATTAGTAACTGATAAAGAAGAATATAGTTTTATATCAAATTGGCTATTTAATCTTAGGGTTTTAGAATAAAATTCATATACTTTGTATAAGTAATGGCAGGTAATGTGGTAAATATTAAAATTTGTAGCCCACCTAAACTGCATAGTGTTTTGATAGAAGGTGCCACGCAATCAGTCACTACTCATACATGTGCCGTTGTGCTTAATTTGAAAGAACATACATTTGAAATATGAATCTACCTGAAATAAAAAATAGTGAAGTTGTTGTCTTTAAACCTAAAGGTGGGCAGACTGAATTTCACGTTGTGCTGGACGGTGAACACGACACAGTTTGGGCTACCGAGCAACAAATAATGGTCTTGTTTGGTAAGGCAAGAAGAACAATCGGAGAGCATATTAAGAACATCTATGAAGAAGGAGAGCTTGATCAAGAATCAACCTGGCGGGAATTCCGCCAAGTTCAAAACGAAGGAGAACGGGAAGTTTCCAGAAAAGTGTCCATCTACAACTTAGACGTAATCATTTCAGTGGGTTATCGTGTTAAATCTCAGGTAGGTACCGAGTTTCGAATATGGGCATCTCAAAGGCTCAAAGATTATCTTCTCAAAGGTTATTCGGTCAATAAAGAACTACTGAAGAAGGAGCAAAAAAAAGTTTCAGTATTACAAAATGAGTTAACAAATCTCAATGAAGAATTATTTGAAACACAAAAAGCGTTTACCGATGGCTTTTTGTCAATAATCTCTCATTATTCAAAATCATTTGAGTTACTCGAGAAGTATGACAAAGATGATCTGCCTTCAGATAATCTAAATAAAGATGTAATTTATATCGTTAATTATACGGACGTCAAGAATGCCGTTGAAAAACTGAAATCTGACTTATTAAAAAAAGGGGAAGCAAGTAATCTTTTTGGC
>JBBDSB010000116.1:0-2068 GCA_040905205.1 Cyclobacteriaceae bacterium | reverse complement strand
TGAAAAACTGAAATCTGACTTATTAAAAAAAGGGGAAGCAAGTAATCTTTTTGGCAATGAAAAAGATGACTCGTTTAAAGGTGTTTTGGGGAGCATCTCACAAACAGTTTTTGGTGAATTGGCATATCCCACAATTGAAGAGCAAGCAGTACAGCTTTTATACTCCATTATTAAAGGACATCCATTTAGTGATGGTAATAAACGAATCGGTTCATTTCTATTCGTTTGGTTTCTTGAACAAAACAGACATCACCTAAACGAAAATGGAGAAAGAAAAATTAATGACAATACCCTTGTGACACTAGCTTTAGCTGTTGCACAAAGTCTTCCTGAACAGAGAGTGACGATCCAGAAACTGATAATGAATTTAATAAAAAACTAAGCAACACCGAATAAAAATAATAGCCTAGATAGTAGTAAATTCAAAGGGTTTAGTCCGCTTCAACTTATCTGTAACTTGACAGGAAAGTGCCACGTAATCGACTACTATTTTTATACTCTACGTTATACGCAACCTTAAATGAGCACTCCAATTAATCATCATTATGTTTGCAGTGCCACAGTCGCTATTTTTTTAATGACCAGCGAAAGGCAATCTTTTGCTATGATAAGGTATTTGATAATTTTTATCCCAAGCTCACCACAAAATCACTTTTCAGTGAGGATTTTTCAAATACACGAGTACATAACGATGACCTCGACCATCAAACCCTTGAAACAGAATTGAATTTATATTTTGAAAATGACTTCGAAAAGCATGTAGATAACATTTTAGAGTTAGTAGCCAATCCGACTAAAATGGATGCCAAAAAACATGAGTCATTTTACTACATTGCTCGTTATGCTTTAATTTCTGATACACGTTTTCCTTTCAATAAGAAAAAAATGGATGACGCAATTGCTTCAATGATAAAGGAAACTGCTTATAAAGTGAGATTGTTAGGAGACGAAGAGCAAGCAAAAGCTATTGAAAAATCCGTAGAAAATGAAAGAACAAAATATTCTAACTTAATTAACTACACACAAATAGCAGCAATTAGACTTGAAAGAATGGGGAGTATTATATTTAGACTTTAATATTTATAAACTTAACACTGACAAGGTATTTCTTTTGCCTGATATTGGTTGCATACAACTAAGAGACAGGATAAATAATTACATAAACCCCCATATACAAGAAGTGGCAATATTAGGAATTCCGCTAACAGACAAAGTCTTTATGTTTGCCTGCTCGAAAAAAATAGACGACACTTCTAGTTCAGTGTTTCAAATAAACGACCCCAATTCGGAGTTCGTGAATGAAATGAATTTACAGTTATATAATGCTGCACTTAAAACTGTTGCTACAAGTGACCAGGAGCAGTTGTCCAAAATTGTCAACACCATAAAAGGCTGCGTATAATTGGGGCATGACGTTGAAGCAATCATCGACAGTGCATATTCAAGCTTTAGTTTCGGCGGACGGAATTCTGCCGGGCATTAGTTCTTAACTTCGGCTATTAGTCATAAATTTAGCTTCAGTTCCGGGCAGACAGTTGGTCAATTCCCCAACTGCACAAAGCCTCGAACGTTATCGCTCAGTGTAGAAAACCAGATCGTCAAAAAACCATTTGGAAAAAGAGTAAATTTGAAACATAAACAAAATTAAATATCGGTATTGACATCAGAATCACAAAATATTGAATTCAAAGTAAGTTGGAGAGACGAATACCTGAAATGGATTTGTGGTTTTGCAAATGCTTATGGTGGAACTATTTTTATCGGAAAAGACGACAAAGGAAATGTAGTCGACTTGAAGGATGATAAAAAGCTTCTGGAAGAAATCCCTAACAAGGTCAAAGATATTTTGGGGATTTTGGTTGATGTTAATCTGCACCAAACCAACCAAGGGAAATTTATTGAAATTCTTGTTGAGCAATATCCTTATCCAGTCAATTACAAGGGACAATATCATTACAGAACAGGAAGCACCAAACAGGAACTAAAAGGGGCAGCACTTGACAAGTTTCTCCTACAGAAAAAAGGTAAAAGATGGGATGGTGTTCCTGTTCCGAATATTTCATTAAAA
>JBBDSB010000115.1:0-10752 GCA_040905205.1 Cyclobacteriaceae bacterium | reverse complement strand
ACTAGGACTCAAAAAGGAAGGTTTCTGTTGCTATACCATTACTACAGCAGAAGGAACCGGAAACTACACCGATCCGGGTACAGATTTTCCCTCACTCAAGCATCCTTTTTCACACAGCGAAGTGGCCAAACTGGAAATAGTGGCCCGGGATGAAAATGTACAGTCAATTGTGAAAACTATTCATGAACATGGAAAAACCGGCAGGCGGGGCGATGGGCTCATCTATATCACTCCCGTACTGGAGGCTTACCGCGTGCGTGATTTCAGGACAGGAAAGGAAATAATAAACCATACAAACGACAAATCATGAAAAACATTTTAGTACCAACTGATTTTTCACCGATGGCCAATGCAGCCTGCGAGTATGCGTTGAAAATTGCCCAAAAAGCTAAATCAGAAATACACTTTTTGCACATCCAGTTTACGCCGGTTAATTGGGTTAAGTTGGACAAGGAGAAAGAAGAAAATTATCCTGACATCCTAAAGCAGATTGGGCATGCCAAAAATGAATTGAATCAATGGAAAAGAACGGCAGAAAAACTGGGGGTGAAGGTAAGCACCTTTTTGACTTTTGATGCAGGGCGGGATGAAATCATTAAACACGTTGGTAATTACCTCCATGATTTTGTGGTAATGGGCTCGCATGGTGCCAGTGGTGCCCGAGAGACTTTTATGGGCTCCAATGCACAAAAAATCATTCGGTATGCAACCTCACCGGTACTGGTCATCAAAGAAAAGCCTCCACAGTTTCCCATGAAAAGCATTGTATTTGCCTCCAGCTTTGAGGAGGATGTAAAAGAGGAATTTGAAAAGGTGGTAGTATTTGCAGATTTGATGGAGGCCGATATCCACCTCGTTTATATCAACACAATGTACAACTTTGAGGAAACAGCTAAAAGCGAAGAAAAAATGCGGGCATTCCTAAATCACTGCCCACGCGGTGGCACCTGCTCCATAAATATCTACAATGCACTGGATGAAGAACGAGGTATCCGCGATTTTGCGACCAGGAAAAAAGCCGATATGATTGCGATAACTACTCATGGCAAAACCGGGTTCCTCGGCATGGTATCTAAAAGCATTGCCGAAAGTTTGGTGAATCATACCGAAACCTCCGTTCTTAGCATGAACCTGAAAAATAGCATGTAAAATACTAAAAATCAGTCACTATGAAAAAGAAAATCTTAATGTTTACAGCAGCAACGGCTTTATTTATTACAGCATGTAATCAGAAAACCAGCCCTGAATCGGTCCTCGAAAATGAGGAACACCGTCAGGAGATCATGGACAGCATTGCTCATAGTCACGAGCTCATGACTCAGATGATGAATACCATGATGTCAAGCGACCATGGGATGATGATGGAACAAAACAAAGGTATGATGGGCAACCAAAAAATGATGATGAACATGATGCAGGGAAACCCAGAAATGCGAAAGCAGATGATGCAGAATATGATGCAGATGATGCAATCCGACACTTCTGCCCAAAACAAAATGATGGACATGATGACCAATCACAAAGACATGATGAAGGGCATGATGGAAATGATGCATGAAAAGGGAATGATGAGCTCGGAATGTATGCAGTCGTGTATGCAGAACCTGGATCAGATAGATATGCAAAACGGCATGGATAGAGGGAATTAATTAGATAATTCACCGGATAACGATCATGAAAGTCATCATTAAAAGCAATACTATGAAATACTTAAAGCAAACAAATAAAATTACAGGGTATGTGGCTTTGATGGCATTACTATTTTTTCAGGCCTCCTGCAGCAGCAGCCGCCACTTAGCTTTGGCCTCGGGTCAGCACATGGATCCAGTTTGTGGCATAGTCGTTGGCGAGCAAAACACTGTAAACTATACTTATAAGGGAAATAAATATTATTTTGATTCCGAAGAATGTCGCACAGTATTCGGGAAAAACCCCGAAAAATTTATTAACCATCAGCAAAGAGCCAAGCCTATTAATGGCATGCATATGGGTTGGTGGGCACCAATAACCGGGATAATCATGGTGGCGGGAATGACAGTAGCAATGATCATCGGATTAAACCAATAAATGCAAAGATTATGATGTTGCTATAATGAAGAATAAAAGCTGCGGGTTTAAATAATGAAACTAAATACTATAAAACTATGCATGGAGTAGACACAGGCGGATTTGCTTATGGATTGTGGACAGTCGTATTGTTCAATATTCTCATTGTATTGTTTTTGCTGTTCAGCTTTGTTCAGCCGAAAAAAATGTTTGAATGGCGCTCAATGGGTATTTTTATCGGGTTCATTGTAGCGTTATTCACCGAAATGTATGGTATTCCATTGACCATTTATTTCCTTACCGGCTGGCTGGGAACCAGCTACCCGGCACTGGACCCGTTTTCACACAGCAGCGGACACCTGGTGCTGGTGTTTTTGGGCTTGTCTAAAAGCACAGTAGCCATGTCAATCCTGCACCTCGTTACCAACGGCATCATCTTTTACGGTTTTTATATCATTTACAAGGGTTGGAAACTCATACACGACGCAAAGGAAGATGAGTTGGTTACCGGTGGAGTTTATTCACACATCAGGCATCCTCAGTATGTTGGCATGTGGCTGATCACAGTGGGTTTCCTCATCCAGTGGCCCACGCTCATTACAATAGCCATGTGGCCCATTTTGATGATTGTTTACTACCGTTTGTCAATGCGTGAAGAAAGAACCCTGGCTGAAAAATTCGGTCAGCAGTTTCAGGATTATAAAAGTCGGGTGCCCGCATTTGTGCCAGGATTTATATAGTGATGAAGTTTTACAGCAATAGCTAAAAATGAAAAGAATAACACCTTACATATCAATTGTTTTTCTGCTGACTTGCTCAACAATCATCTATGAAATAACCCTCTCAAGGTTGTTTTCCTACATGTTACGTTATCATTTTGTCCTCATTATTATCGCATTTTCCATTTTAGGATTGGGTATTGGCCAGATAGCCTATCCTAAGTATTTTAAGAGTATTGACAAATCCTTGACCTCGTGGACTGCCTTTCCAGCAGTTAGCATGCTTTTGAGTTTTATTCTGATGTTGATCTTACCGAAGGTTGGGCTCGTCTCGACTTTAAATTTTGGTTTGCTGGCTTTTGTCCTCATATCAATTATTCCCTTCATTGCTATTGGAATTATATATGCACAACTCTTTGAGGCGTACAAACTTCAGGTATCCCTGCTTTATGCGGTTGACCTGATTGGCGCCGCTACCGGGGCGTTACTTTCCGTATTTCTGCTGAATGCTTTAAGCTTGGGGAGCGTTGTTGCAATTGCTGTGCTATTGTTATTGCTGGCCTTTGTGTTACACACAGCCTTTCAAAAGCTCCGGTTTTCCAAACTTATTATCGCAGCCTTTATAGCTATGCTGCCGATCGTATGGCTTAGTATAGACAAACTGAATCTGGACATCCCCATCGTCAATGATTCTTCTAAGGATATGCTCCGATTGACGAACAACCCTGCAGTAAAAAGCGAGATTTTGGAAAGCCGCTGGAATGCTTTTGGTAAAACTGATTTGATAAAATTATCCTTACCTGATAGCACAGAATCTATGGTGATGTTTATTGATGGTGCAGCCGGAACTAATGTAGTGAACATTGATGAATTAATACTGGACACAGCAAAAATGAGACGCGTGCTTGGTATGTTTCCGGCATTGTTTGCCATAGATCTTGCTGAGGAAGAGGAAAAAGATACCGTATTGATTATTGGTCCTGGCGGTGGGGTTGATATTTCAGCAGCGTATTTAACAGGCTATGAGTTTATCGAGGCGGTGGAAGTCAATCCTTCCTTTGTGGAGTTGATGGAGAAGTATAATCGCCCGACTTTTTCTGATAAGGATAACATAAAAGTACGGGTCAAAGAGGGAAGAAATTTTGTCCGGAACAATAAAGGAAAATACGATGCTATTTTGTTGACCATTCCGGTGACTAAGAGTGCCAGAGGCACTGACTTTTATGGGCTCACCGAGAACTACCTGTTCACCGTGGAAGCACTTGCCGATTACCTGGATGGCCTCACAGCAGAAGGGGCGATCTATTTCACCATGCACAGCAAGAAAGAAGTGTATAGAATGCTGGCTAACTACCTGGAATTACAGCAGCAGGGAGGTGTAAACCAGGAAGATGCGTTCAAAAGAATATACATTATCTCAAATGGGATGAATCCGGTGCTGGTAATCAAGAAGAAGCCTTTTGACATCAAGACTATAGAAAATTTACATCTTGCCGCCCATTATTTAAGATTGGATGAGGATGTGTTTTTCTTTCCGTATGTCGAACAGGTAGCTATAGATACAATCGAACAAATCGTAAATGATGATTGGTATATGTTCGATAAACTGCTGTATGATATATCAACAGGAGACATCTCCCAAAATAAGCTTTGGGAGGCCTCACTTCTAAACTTAAAGCCTGTAACGGATGACTCACCCTATTTTTTTAACTATAATCAGGGCATACCTGATTCCATGGCCATCCCCATGTTGCTGGGGGTAGTTATCATAGTATGGTTCCTGTTTAACTGGTTTAAAGGATGGAAACTGGCTTCTTTTGATGATAGTAACCAGGCTGATTTACGAGAAAAGTTTGGCGTTTTGACATTCCTGGTTTTCCTGCTTGGATTTTCATATTTTTTTATTCAGGCCTACTTATTCCAGGTATTGAACCTGAAACTCTCTAGTCCCTCACAATCCTTTTCGCTGCTGCTTTTTACTTTTCTATTAGGAAACGGTTTGGGTAGCTTGTTCACCAGAGGTTTCAAAAAAAACCTTTCCGGAAAACTAATAATTTATACAGCGGCAATTGTAGTGGTGAATTTATTGACCGTTTATGTCTTGCTTCCGCTGTGGTACCCCAGTTTATCAGAAATGGGGATAGCCATACTTTTGCTCTTACCGTCTTTTTTCATCGGTATCCCTTTTCCCCTCCTGCTCAAAATGGCAGTTGGCTTCAAAGGCAAGAATGCCATCCCGGTATTGTTGGGAATATCAAGTGTAGCAGGAGTAGCTGCTTCGATTTTTGCCATTGTGATCTCCATTCTGTATGGCTACCGTTTGGTATTTCTGCTTGGACTTATTGGCTACAGTTTATTGATAATGATGGGATACAGATTAAAAAGCTTAAAATCAAGCAAAATGAACCTCTAAAAATATTATAACCGAACCCAGATATATAAAGCGATGAAACGGAAACCAAAAGACATAACCTCTCCACCTGACCTCAATAGTCATGGTACCGGTACCGGACCCGAAAGGCAGCAGCGCCCGGTTTATGTTGATTTACTTCCCCCCTGTAACCATGATTGCCCAGCCGGGGAAAACATACAGGCATGGCTGGCACTGGCACAGGACGGTAGGTTTGAAGAAGCATGGCAGGTGATCATGCAGGATAACCCCATGCCAGCCGTGATGGGACGTGCTTGTTACCATCCCTGTGAAGACGGCTGTAACCGGACTTTTATAGACAGTTCGGTCAGTATTCATGCTATTGAGCGTTTTTTGGGTGATGAGGCAATAAAGAATAATTGGGAGGTCAGATACGATAAAAAAGCGGGAGGCAAACGGGTCCTGATAGTCGGGGCCGGCCCAAGTGGATTATCTGCGGCATATCATCTCACCAGGTTGGGGCACACTGTTGAAATCCATGAGGCAGGGCCGGTGGCTGGTGGCATGATGCACTTTGGAATTCCCGCCTACCGGCTTCCAAGAAATATGCTGGACTTTGAGGTGGAGCGAATCAAAGCAATGGGTGTAAAAATTATCCTGAACCTTAAAGTTGAAAATGTACTGGAAGAAAAAAAGGCCGGTGGTTTCGATGCGGTGTTTATTGCTGTAGGGGCACATCTCTCCAAAAAAATTGATATTCCAGGCAGGGATGCCGGAAAAATTTTGGATGCCATCAGCTTTTTAAAACAGGTGGAACAGGGCGAAAAACCTAAAATCGGCAGAAGGGTAGCCATTTATGGCGGGGGCAACACGGCAATGGATGCCGCACGGACAGCAAAGCGTATGGGAGCCTCAGAGGCTACCATCATCTACAGGCGCGATCAAAAACACATGGCTGCCCATCAATTTGAAGCTGAAGAAGCTCTGGAAGAAGGAGTGAAAATCAACTGGCTGCGTACTATAAAAGCAATGGATGCAGAAACATTCACGGTTGAGGTCATGCGGCTGGAAGACGGGCGTCCCATGCCCACAGGGCAGTTCGAGACCCTGGAAGCAGACACGCTGATACTGGCTGTAGGGCAAGATACCGATACAGGGTTTTTAAAAAACGTACCCGGCATTGAGTTCAAAGAAGATGGAACAGTCATGGTAGGACCTGAAATGATGACTGGCTGTAAAGGCATTTTTGCAGGTGGTGATATGGTTCCCAGTGAACGCAGCGTAACAGTGGCGATAGGACATGGTAAAAAAGCAGCACGTTACATTGACGGCTTTTTGAAGGGAACACCGTACCATAAACCTCAAAAACATCCAGTGGTGGGCCATGAACGACTGCAACTTTGGTATAAAACCAATGCCCCTCAAAAGAAACAAGCTTCACTCCCCGCTAAAAAGCGTATTAAAGGATTTGATGAGATAAAGGCCGGTTTAAATGAAGAGGAAGCACTGTTCGAATCGCAACGCTGCCTCTCCTGCGGCAATTGCTTCGAGTGTGACGGTTGTTTTGGAGCCTGCCCGGAAGACGCTATTATAAAACTTGGGCCTGGCAACAGATATCGCTATGATTATGACCGCTGCACCGGCTGTGCAGTCTGTTATGAGCAATGCCCGTGCCATGCCATAGAAATGATTCCTGAACCTAAAAACATAAAACTATAGTTATGGAGGATCAAGCAAAAATGGTAACCATTGACGGTAACGAAGCTGTAGCTTATGTTGCGTACCGTGTTAATGAAGTATGTGCCATCTATCCCATCACACCGGCCTCACCTATGGCCGAGCATGCTGATGAATGGTCTGCGGCAGGGGTGAAAAATAGTTGGGGCAACCTACCCGACGTAATTGAAATGCAAAGCGAAGGAGGGGCTGCCGGCACCGTTCACGGGGCTTTGCAAACAGGGGCGCTAGTCACCACTTTTACCGCCTCGCAGGGTTTGATGCTTATGTTGCCCAATATGTATAAAATTGCAGGGGAACTTACATCCACCGTTTTTCATGTGGCGGCACGCTCACTTGCCGCACAGGCATTGTCCATCTTTGGTGACCACAGCGATGTGATGGCAGCCAGGACAACTGGATTTGCCATGATCGCTTCGGCTTCCGTGCAGGAAGCCCATGATATGGCCCTTATCTGCCAGGCAGCAACATTAAAATCGAGGGTGCCTTTTATGCATTTTTTCGATGGTTTTCGCACTTCCCATGAAGTAAATAAGATTAAACTTCTGACAGACGGGCAGATAAAGGCCATGATCGATAACAAACTGATTTATGCCCACCGGCAACGCAGTTTAAATCCTGATAACCCCTTTATCCGGGGAACTGCACAAAATCCTGATGTGTACTTTCAAGCGAGGGAAACGGTTAACCCTTATTATTCAAATACACCGGATATTGTTCAAAAAGCAATGGATGATTTTGGTAAACTCACGGGAAGAAATTATCACCTTTATGAGTACTATGGAAATGCGGAGGCCGACAGGATCATCATTATCATGGCTTCCGGAGCAGAGGTAACCCATGAAACTGTCAAGCGATTGACCGCAGCCGGAGAAAAAGTTGGAGTGATCAAAGTACGGCTCTACCGTCCTTTTTCATTGGCACGTTTCCTGGAAGTACTTCCGGATTCCACAAAAAAAATCGCTGTACTGGACCGCACAAAGGAACCGGGCGCTACCGGGGAACCCCTTTATCAGGATGTCGTGACAGTTTTGGCTGAGGCTTACAATCAGGGAAAGATCAGCAATTTCCCATGTATAGTAGGAGGGCGCTACGGGCTGTCATCCAAAGAATTTACTCCCGGTATGGTGAAAGGTGTTTTTGATGAACTTAAGAAAGCTTCCCCTAAAAACCATTTTACAGTAGGAATTAAGGACGATGTTTCTCAAAGCAGTATAACCTATAATCCTGCTTATGATATCATTCCCGAGGGGACCATTAGTGCTGTATTCTTCGGTCTGGGATCTGACGGAACGGTAGGTGCCAATAAGAACAGCATTAAGATTATCGGGGAGGGAACAAATTTACATGCCCAGGGCTATTTTGTGTACGACTCCAAAAAATCCGGAACGCTGACGGTCTCACATTTGCGCTTCGGTAAGAAGCCTGTTAACGCCCCTTACCTTATCAGAGAGGCCGACTTTATTGCCTGCCACAAATTCAACTATATTGAAAAAGTTCAAATGCTGCGACTTGCAGGGCAGGGAGCCACATTTTTATTGAATAGCCCTTATGATGTTGACGAAGTTTGGGACCGTCTCACATTCCCGGTACAGGAACAGATCATAGAAAAGAAGCTGAAATTTTATGTCATTGATGCATCTGGTGTGGCACAATCTGCCGGGCTGGGAGGGAAAATCAATACGGTTATGCAGGCCTGCTTTTTTGCGCTTTCCGGTGTATTGCCAAAAAAAGAAGCAATAGAAAGGATAAAAAAGTCAATAAAAAAAGCCTATGGCAAAAAAGGAAAAGCCGTTGTTGAGCAGAATTTCCGCGTGGTGGATGCCACTTTGGAAAATTTGTTTGAAGTCAAAGTCCCGGCCAAAGCTACCAGCGATCTACTGCTCCCTCCAACGGTATCGCCTGAAGCACCTGAATTTGTGCAGGAGGTTACTGCTATGATGATGCGGGGTGATGGTGACGAATTGCCGGTGAGCAAGCTGCCTGTCGATGGCACTTACCCTAGCGCAACCACTCGTTGGGAAAAACGCAATATATCCGACCTGGTGGCCCAGTGGGAGAAAGATATTTGTATTCAGTGCGGTAACTGCAGTTTCGTGTGCCCACACAGCGTTATCCGGTCAAAATTCTACAATAAGGAACATCTCAAACCAGCTCCTGGGGAATTTCCCTCCGCAAACATCAATGCGCGCGGATTTCCTGAAACACGCTATACGCTGCAGGTGTATGTGGAAGATTGTACCGGCTGCAACCTTTGTGTGGAAGTTTGTCCGGTTACCGATCCGAAGGATAACAGTACCAAAGCCATCAACCTGAGACCAAAGGAACCCCTCCTGAAAAAGGAAAGAGAGAACATCCGCTTCTTTGAAAGCCTTCCCATGAATGACAGGGCCGAGGTGGATTTCTCCTCCGTACGGGGTGCACAGTTCCTCGAACCGCTATTCGAGTTTTCCGGGGCCTGTGCCGGCTGTGGTGAAACGCCCTACATCAAAGTGCTTACCCAATTGTTTGGTGACCGTCTCATAGTGGCCAATGCCACGGGCTGTTCCTCCATTTACGGGGGCAACCAACCCACCACGCCCTGGGCGGTCAATAAAGATGGCAAGGGACCGGCCTGGTCAAATTCCTTGTTTGAGGATAATGCAGAATTCGGTCTGGGCATGAGGATAGCAGCAGATAATCACCTGGCTATGGCAAGGGGGTTATTGAAGTACCTAAGTCCTGCAATAGGCAAAAATTTAGCAAAAACCTTGTTGGCCAATCCCCTCCAATATGAGTCTGAAATCTGCATGCAGAGGGAAGCAGTGGCTGAATTGAAGAAAAAATTAGCCCAAATGGACCGGGACGAAGCTGAAAAGCTGCTTTCGGTAGCAGATCAGCTGGTAAGAAGGAGCGTATGGTTGGTTGGCGGTGATGGGTGGGCTTATGACATCGGCTCCGGTGGGCTGGATCATGTCCTTTCCACAGGCAGAAATGTCAACGTGTTGGTACTGGATACCGAAGTTTATTCCAACACCGGAGGGCAGATGTCTAAAGCTACTCCCACAGCAGCTACGGCAAAGTTTGCCGCTGCCGGAAAAAAAGTAGGTAAGAAAGACCTTGCCTTACAGGCGATTTCTTATGGCAATGTATATGTAGCGCAGGTAGCTATGGGTGCCAACCCTCAGCAGACACTGTTGGCTTTGCGGGAGGCAGAAGCCTATCCGGGTCCTTCGCTTGTCCTGGCATATAGCCAATGCATAGCCCACGGAATTGATATGCAAAAAGGAATGACCCAGCAGAAACTGGCCGTGGATTGCGGACATTGGCCATTAATCCGTTACAACCCAACTTTAAGGAAGGCAGGCAAAAATCCGTTTGTCCTTGATTCCCCCAGGCCCACTATCAAATTAAAAGACTATGCTTACAATGAGTTGCGCTATAAAATATTGACCCGTAGCAATCCTGAAGAAGCGGAGCGGCTGATTGAAGCAGCCCAGGAACTCACAAACCTGCGGTGGAAAACATATGAAGATATGACCAGATGGGATGCCAAAGAGTTTAGCCCGGTAGTATAATGAGGATTTTTTACACGAAAGAGAATAAAACATGAATAATATGAATAAACAAAAAATAAATTAAAGCTGCCAAATTTTAAAAATTCAAACAATGGAAAATAAAACTCCCATAAAAGATACTCCTGAAGCGCCAGGAAACAACAGGAAAGAGGTTATTATTGTAACAGGAAGCAGTGGAATGATAGGCTCGGCCTTAATTCATAAGCTTGCTGAAAAATACCATGTAGTCGGATTTGATCAGGATAGTTATCCTTTTCCACCGATAGAAGCCGAATGTGTCTGTGTGGACCTCACCAGCGATGCCCGAATGGCCTTTGCCTTT
>JBBDSB010000114.1:0-10779 GCA_040905205.1 Cyclobacteriaceae bacterium | reverse complement strand
AACCAATAAACCCACCAATAACAATGAAAGAAAACTTTTCATATGTTTATAATTTTTTTTAAGTGGTTACATGCCTGCCTGTCGGCAGACAGGTGGTTGATAAACATCCCTCTATGTGTCGCCTGCGTCATGCTCGATTTCATATAAGTAAAATAATTAGTTTGAATTCGACTTTTTTCTGAAAATTCAGCTTTCAAGAATAACATGAAATAATTGAAGGGTAAATTCCAATGTCCAATTAAATAGTAAAGCTTAATTACCAGTTATTAATTACAAATGTCTTCATGGATAAGCTGCTATAACCTTTCCATCTTCTCTAATAACGCTTCAATTGATTTAAGGTTTTTTTCATTTTGGCTTTCCAATATGCGGTAAAACTTGTCCGATACCAACTTTTCATTCCTTAAGATAATCCCATATTCCTTGATGGCCTTTCTTTCTTCGGAAATACAGAAATCACAGATTTCTTTCACGTTATCATGGTCCAGGGAAGTTTTAAAATTGGTCCAGGATCTTTGAAAAATATTCATGAAGCTCCCTGCTTCAAGGGGTTTACCTTTAAGGCTTTTTATTTCTGCCTTCAAGGCTTCTTCCAAAAGAAGCTTTTCCCTGGCCCTTTCTATAAAGAAGTCTTTAAGCTCCTGATCTGTTATATTTCTAGCCGCATCTTTATACCCTTTTACGGCATCAAATGTATGCTTTAGCAATTCATTTAAATATTTAATCACTTTGGTGTTGAGAGACATGTGTTGGTTTTTTATGATGATGGGTAAAATGAACCTTAAATATAACAAATTTGATGCTCCATCCTTTGGGAAGGCAGCATTACTTGATAACAAATTATTGGATTTTAGTTCAGTTTTAAATATATTCACCACCATAATTAAACCAATTATTTTTAATCCCAAAAAAATTGTAAAATTTATCCCTAAAACCCACCATGAAATTAATCTTCAGTCCCCTCCATTTTTTTAAATCCCGTTTATCGCTAGTTTTAATTCTTTCCGCTGCTTGTTATTCATGCGGGGGAGAACAAGAGGAAAACACCAAGTGGTATAAGGGCAACCTTCATACGCATTCCTATTGGAGTGATGGTGATGAATTTCCAGAGGTGATTATGAGTTGGTACAAAGAAAAGGGTTACCATTTTGTGGCCTTATCAGACCATAATATTTTTGCTGAGGGAGAAAAATGGATTACCCTAAGAGAAGATAGCATTTATCAGGCTGGATTTCAGAATTATCTGCAAGAATATGGGGAAGATTGGGTGGAATACACCGAGGATGAGGAAGGTTTAACCAAAGTAAAGCTAAAAACCTTTGAAGAATACACCCCTTTATTTGAGGAGGATGAGCGATTCTTAATGATGCCCGCAGAGGAGATTTCAGATGGTTACGATGGTAAACCCTTGCACCTCAACATCACCAACTTGGAAAAACTCATCACTCCCCAAGGGGGAGAAAGCATCGTCGAAGTATTACAAAACAATATTAATGCTGTTTTGGACCAAAGGAAGGCCACCGGTAAGCCGATGATGGTTCATATCAACCATCCGAATTTCAGGTGGGCCATTAGCCTGGAAGACATGGTCAGGTTGAAAGGTGAACGGTTTTTTGAGGTATATAACGGACATCCCCAGGTCAATAATTTAGGAGATTCCTCCCGTTTGGGCTATGAAGAAATGTGGGATTTTATCAATATCGCTTATTTGGAAAAAGGGCAACCCCTGCTTTTGGGACTTGCCACCGATGATGCTCATAACTACCATCGAAAAGGGGCTACTTTCAGCAATGCCGGAAGGGGATGGGTCATGGTAAAAACCGATTCTCTACAACCCGGTGCTTTGATTGATGCCCTGGAAGCCGGGGATTTTTATGCCAGCACTGGCGTGCAACTGGATCAGGTAGGTTTCGAAAACAACAAGCTCCAAATTTCCGCTACCCCAAAAGCAGGGGTCAGCTACACCCTGGAATTTATAGGTTGTAAGGAGGGCGAAAAAGAGACGCGCATATTGAGCACTGTGCAAGGAAATACCGCAGAATTTGAAGTAGAAGAAGATATTTTATTTGTCCGGTGCAAGGTTACCTCTTCCGAAGCCCAGGAAAACCCCGTGGAGAATATGCAGAATCAACATGCCTGGACCCAACCTGTAAGACCCGATTAAAAAATTGCTAATCACCTAAAACCTTTCGACAATCATGTCAAAATTTACAAGAAAAGAATTTTTGAAGGCAGCAGGGCTTTCCCTAACAGCAGCTGTGGTTCCTGGTTATTCCTCCAAAGCGGAAAGCCCAAAAATTCCACAACATAACCCTTCCCTGAACCCCAAACCACTGAAATTGGGATTGATGACATACAATATAGGAAAGGATTGGGATATTGAAACACTAATTGATAATTGTTCCCAAACTGGTTTCAAACATATTGAATTACGGACAACCCATAAACATGGTGTGGAAGTAAGCATGAACAAAAATCAAAGAAACGAGGTAAAAAAACGGTTTGAAGATTCTCCGATTGAAGCCATTAGTCTGGCAAGTGCCTTTTCTTACCACCATCCCGATACAAGCGAATTAAAAAAACATATTGAAGGGACAAAAGCCTATTTACAATTGGCCGCTGATGTAGGAGGTCAGGGGATCCGGGTGTTTCCCAATGCCTTGCCTGAGGGCGTAGACCCCGAAAAAACAATGGAACAAATCGGGAAATCGGTGGCTGAATTAGGGCAATTCGGTCATAACCTAGGTGTGGAAGTAAGACTGGAAGAACATGGTCAAGGCACCGATAATATCCCCGTGATCAAAAAGATAATTGACTATGCTGATAGTCCCTACGTATATGTGATCTGGAATTCATCTCCAAACGATGTCCTGGGGGAAGGTTTGGAGGCGCATTTCAACATGGTAAAGGACAGGATAAGGTGTGTACATTTGCGGGAACTGTTTAATGGTTATCCCTGGCGCCAGTTTTTCAGCCTATTGCGTGAATCCGGATACAAAGGATACCTGGATGCGGAATTATCAGAGCAGAGCTGTGAACCCATAAGGATGATGAATAATTACAAAACACTTTTTTTAGCCCTGCAAAACGCTGAATCATAAACCCCAAGGGAGCAATATGTTTAATATCGCTCCCCCTTTTTGGGGATTATTTAAAATGGATGTGGCCAAGGCTGATTACCACGAATTCCTCACCTGGCTTACCTGCTTAAAACACCACTGTCATAGACTACCCGCCCATCGATCAGTGTTAAAACCGGGGTAATTCTCCGGATCTGTGATTCCGGACAGGAAAGCAGATCATCTGATAATACCACTAAATCTGCCAATTTCCCTTCCTCAATAGATCCTTTGATGTCCTCCTCAAAAGAGGCATAGGCATTATTGATAGTATACATCTCCAAAGCATTTCTTCTGGAAATGGCTTCACTGGGATTAATGATATCTCCTCTTTCCGTTTTCCGTGTGATTACCGACCACATACCTAAAAACGGATTGTAAGGGTTGATGGAAGTCTCAGGATCCAATTTTACCATGTGATCTGATCCCCCGTTTACCATAATACCGGCTTCCATCATTGAATGATACGGGTGAAAAGTCTGCATCCGCTCCTGGCCCAATACTTTTAACAGCAATTGGGTATCCTTGAAAAACCAGGCAGGTTGCATGTCCGCATAAATTCCAAGCTGTGCCATTTTTTTGATGGCTTCCGAGGTAAAAAAATTTCCATGAATGATCGAAAACCTTTTTTTATCAATGGGATTGACATGGTTAACGGCTTCAAAAGCGGCCAGCAAAGTGTCTACAGCCCCCCCGCCTGTAACATGCGCTGTAAATTTCCAACCCAATTCTTCAGCTACGGTGATCATTTGTACAAGCGTTTCCTTTGAATGAAACAATTCCCCTCTATATTCATTATCGGTGATTCCATAAACTTCCCTTGCCACCTCCCCCCAAGGTGCCCGTAAAAATGCGGTGCCGGTAAGTACGCCCCCATCCAAAACCGTTTTTAGAGCACCTATTTTTATCCATTCATCGCCATCTTCGGTCTTATATCCAATATCTTTCACTGCTGCCCGCAGCTCCTCCGTAGTGGCATCAGGATGATAGGGATACATGATATTATGAAAAACCCTAATATTCAGGGCATTTTTATCCTTTAGCTGGCCGAAGAGTTCCAATTCTTTTAAGGTACCTTTGCCGGAAACTACGGAAGTGATGCCAATCTTGTTATAGTTAAGGATCAAAGATTGAAGGGCCTTTAATTGCTGCTCCATTGACAGATCACTTAACTTATCTTCGATAGGCAATAATTTAAAAGCTGAACTTCTGATCATCCCTGTGGCTTCACCTGAATTGGAATCCTTTAAAATACCTGAGTGGTTGGAGTCCATCATTCCTGATACCTCAAGTGCTTTGGTATTTACCATCCCACCATAACTTCCATTTAGAAAGACCGGGTTATCTGGAGCCACTGCATCCAGTTCCATTTTGGTCAACTGCCTCATTTCTTCAAGTCTTGTAAAAAAAAATTTGGGGTGGATAATCCATTCGCCAGGATCAATGTTCCGCACTTCTGCAGAAATCCATTCCAATGTTTCCTCCACATTGCCAATGACAGGAATTTCATCAAAAAATTCGCTTTTAGAAGCGGCAATCAAATGGGAGTGACCTTCAATGATCCCAGGAATAACGGCATGCCCTTTAAGGTCAATGATCACAGTGGAATCACCCTTTCCGGATAAAATTTCTTCAGAATTTCCCACCGCTAATATCCTTCCTCCTTTGATAGAAACAGCCTCCATGAGGGAAAAATCCTTGTCCACCGTTATCAGCTTGCCATTAAACAAAATGGTATCCGCCACTTCTTGGTTAAAATGACATGCAGAAATGAAAGTCCAACTGCACATCCCCACCCAGGACCATAAATACGATGGAATACTAAAAGGATTATTTTTTATTTGCATGCTCATGAAATTTTAAAGCTGGTTGTTCAGGATCTTCCTGAGTTCTTCGGGGGTCCATGTGTCAGATTTCTCTCTTGTCACCTCACGGATCTGACTTACCTTTTCAGGTTCTATTGGGGTTGCCTTATTTCCCCATGATTGACGAATAAATGTCAGGACTGAGGCAATTTCTTTGTCTGATAAATAAGAATGACCAGGCATTACCCCTGTAATATTTTCACTCCGTTCGGCCGAAGCACCTGCGAATCCCTGAAGGATAATCCGGACCACAGCTTCAGGATCACTTTTTACCCATTCGCTCCCATCGAGCCGGGGACCCACGCCATCCAACCCTTTTCCTTCCATTCCATGACAGGCACCACAGGTTTTGAATTCCTGCTCTCCATTTTTAAAAAGTGCCATCTGCCCGGTGGTTAAATGGCTGAGGTCTAATTCATTTTTCATTTCTTGTGCCATTGCCAGTTTTTCCAACATCTGGGACTGCGGGCCTCCCCCGTCAGGTTGCCAATCAAACTGCTTTTTCAATATCCCTGATAGTTGGGTTTCACGATTGTAAACACCGGTTAAAGCCATCTCCTGAAAATAAGGGCTGTCGATCCGTTCATTTAATATTTTTGCCATTAATTCGAGGGATCCCTCATCTTTGGATTCCCCCAATGATGCCAGCAACTGAAGCTGGACATAGGCAGATGCATCATTTTCCGCTACCTTTATTAATTGCTCCTGAACATCCGTGTAGTTAGATGCGATGGTTGGTTCCAATATCCGGATGGCTGCAGCACGGACCCTGGGATGACCATCTTCCAGTGCCAACTTCACCATCCGTGAAAGTTTGTCACTTGAATAAACGGAACGTTGATATCCTTCAAGTGTCCACAAAGCCTGTAATCTGGTATAAGGCTCGTGAGTATCATCCTGAACCAGACTTTCCAACGCCGGAATAAGTTTGGGAACAGAACATTGCACCAATACCTGTTGCGCCTGGTCCCTAAGGAGTCCGTTTTTATGACCCAAATAACCTACCCATTCTTCCGGTTGCATCCGGCTGAATTGGGGCACCTCATAAGATAGGGGCCGGTCTTCTCTAATTACCCGGTATATTCTACCAAAAGTACCGGTGGGAATTTGCAAATCCCGTTCTACGGCATGGTTTCTCAGGTAATCTGTCAAATGGGAAGCATGCTCAAGAATACCCCGGTACATGTCCAATATGTACAAAGTGCCATCCGGAGAATTATAGATATTGATCGGGCGGAATCTTTCGTCATTGGAGGTGAGAAATTCCTTTCCTTCATAGGCATAACGGGCTTTGACTTCTATTTCACCAGGGTCACCTTCAACAATGTATCTTTTGACAAGATTGGCTCCCGGTTCGGGAGAAAAGGCATTGCCGACATATTCATCGCCGAATTGGTCGCCACGATAAATAACCGTACTGGAAACTGCGGTAGCACGGATCAGTGTTCCATCCTCTCTCAGGACCCCTTCACGGTATCCCCGGTTGACACCTGTTGGATGGGAGGGCCAAAGTGTATCACCTCCAATAGATACATTTTTTCCGGAAGTCATCTCAAATTGGGGATGGCGATCACTGTAGCCATAAGGCACCAAATGGGTTTGCAGTGGCCTCGAATTGTTGGAGGAATAAAGCCGTCCCCAATTGTCCTGTGACATACCCCATTGCCCAAGCCTGCGAAAAGGCATGGTCTTCCACTCCCCGTTCACCTTTCTGATACTTTCCACATTGTTGTTGGAACTGTGCAACCAATTGTCCATGCCCCACATAAGACCTCCGGGATAACTGTGGATATTGGGGTCTGTATGGTCACCATAACCATTATATACCGACTCTTTGGCATCACCTTTCCCATCCCCATCTGTGTCTTTAATGTACCACACATTCGGGGGTTCCGCCACCAAAACACCATCAGTAAGGACCTTTATGGCCCGAGGAAGAATCAAACCAGTATAAAAAATACGATGCAGATCCATTTTGCCATCCTTATCGGTGTCTTCCAATACCACTACCCGGGCTTCTGGAACCTTTTCCAAAGTGGAAGTTTCCAGGACATCCAAATCATGGGCGGGCATATAGGAAGGCATATCGATTACCCATAACCTGCCGTCCACGTCGATATCCATGGCAATTGGATCTACCACCATGGGCTCATGGGCTACTACTTCAATCCTAAACCCTTCCTCCAATTTAAATTTTTCCAAGGCTTGGACAGGAGACAATGGGGGGACCTTTAAATGGGAAAAAGCCTCATAATCGAATTCTTGTAACCCGGTCCCGGGAGTTTGGGAAATCGTAGAAGACAGCGTCAAAAGATTATGAGTGGTTTCAAATTTTTCACCTCCACATCCCCCTATACAAAGTATAATCGCCCATATAACCAAATTCACTTTAGAAAATTCATTCATGTGTTTATAATTGTTTTTGAGTGGTCACAACTTGTCCAATACCGAAGGTCGGGGTGCCTGTCCCGTCCCGGATAGCTATCGGGATCGGGAGAATCTCGCACCTGCCTGCCGGCAGGCAGGTGCTTGAAAATCATCCTCCCTTGTGACTTTCTCGTCATGATTGAAATATTAATTTTTCAAAAGACGGCATTCTTTCAATCCGGAACCACACCGATCATGTCCACATTGAGGTAGACTCCCTTTCGACCAGTCCCTTGGATCCTTATCAGAGAGGCTGCAGGTGGCTTTACAGGATTATAATATTCGGTCCTGACATTCACCAGCCCTTCTCTTCCTTTTTCATGGGAAGGATAATAAGTCGCTTTTACAAGGTGGTCGTAATCAGATCCGGCCTTTTGAAGGACCCGTGTGAGAGTTCTGAACAAATTTCTAGCCCTACTCTCTTCATCATCTCCCTCTTCTGCATACAAGCCGGAAGTAAAAAAAAGACCCCCTTTTTTTACATCTACCACCCTGCTGAAAGTAGTAGCCTGGCTCATCCATGGTGGAGCGTAATAACTAACTGATTCCTTTTCTTTTTGGCTTTCAGGGGCAGAGGCGATCAATTCTATTTCTGCCTTACTTTGTTCCTGCAACCATTCCACCATTACAATTGGCGGTACTTTCTGGCCCCTGAAAAAGGCAGCAATCACCTCTTCCACTTCTGCAGCATCCTCAATAGGATTGATAAAGGCCTTTATTTGAACCACATCTTTGGCACTTGCCCCAATATAGGCCAGGGTAGCAAAAAGGTTTTGCATGGTCTTGTCACTGGCCTCCAAAAGGTTCTCTCCAGGTTCAGCCTGCCCTGAGATGAATACCTTCCGACCTGGAGGTAAAAGAGCCACCCCAGATCGGTTGGATTTTCCAAACAGCCCTTCAGTCAAGAGGAGGCTGACGACTCCATCACCTACTGAAGTACTTGGTGCGGTTGCAACCGCATCCATGGTCAATAATACCTTTTCCCTGGGTTGTCCTGCATTGATCAAGGTTATGGCAGGGAATGACCCCTCCGGTAATAATATCCTGATTTTCTCCAGTACTTGCTTGGAATGGTTTTCATGTTGAAGATAAATATTTAACCTTAGCAAATTACCTAAATCAGTTCCTGCTGATTCCAGCATCCTCTCCATATTTTTGAAAACCTGGATTACCTGTTCATCAATGTCGGTACTTCCGATCAAATTCCCCGATTCATCCAATGGAAATATTTGATCTGTGAAAGCCAATGGAACATCTCTCACTACAGTTGCCAAAGATGAGCCTGTTTCATCATTGGGCTCAATATAAGTAATGTCTGTTGATTGGTGCTGTATTTGTCCCTTGGCTTCCCATCCGATCACGATAAAAATTAACATAAAAACCAAGTGGTAATGAATGGCTGACCCCTTATTTCCAAATGAATTGTTTGGGGAGGTATTTGCTGATAAACCATGAAATAAATTATTGAACATTGGCATGATTGATTTCAATTATAATGTTAGCTACGACTTAAATTAATAACCTTAGGTGCGCTCATGTTAACTTTATATGGGTTCTTTCCCTCATTCATCGGCTTCATATACCAATTCACCGTTTACTATCGTTTTCTTTATTTTCATTTCAAAATCCTCCAAGGTAAATAAAACCAAATCCGCCCTCATACCTGGCAGAATCGCACCCCGGTCTTTGAATCCATTCAATCGAGCGGGATTTCCGCTGGCCATTTGAATGGCTTCTCCCAACGTACACCCGGTCGCTTTCATCATATTACCTATCCCTTTGCTCAGGGGAGATCCTGATCCCGCCAAATTATTCTGGGCCGGGTAGACCACCGCCCCATCGGGCGTCAGTTCAAGGGTGTCTCCGATCACATTCAGGTATTTCCCGGGAGGCATTCCACCCAGTGCACTTACATCTGAGGTGATAATCGTATTTTCCAATCCTTTTGCCCTATAAAAAACCCGGAGTTGTTCGGGTTGAAGGTGAAAACCATCTGCAATAATACTGACCGTAAGTCGGTCTTCTGCTAATTGCGGCCACAGGGGATTTCGGTGACGGTTGATACTGTTCGCCATGCCATTCCCAAGATGGGTGGACATCTTCGCCCCCCTGTCCACTGCTTCCCGAATTTCGGCTGCCGATCCATTGTGATGACCGATGGCGATAACGATACCTTTTCCATTTAATTTGGAAATAAAGTCCATGCCACCTTCCACCTCCGGGGCAAGGGTAAATTGTAAAATATTACCCTCAGAAGCTTCGTAAAGCTCCATGAATTCCTCCCAATCCGGTTTGCGAACAGAAACTAATGGATGAGCCCCCCTGTATCCATCCACCGGTGAAATATAAGGACCCTCCATATGAAAGCCTGGAATTGCTCCCCTGATTTCAGGGTCCTCCATGGCTTTGGCCAAAAGGGCAAGGTTTTTCAGATAGATCTCTTTTTTATTGGTGGTCAAAGTCGGCAAATAAGAGGTGACGCCATCCTTCCATAGGGCCTTCGTCGCTTTTTTTATGCCCTCCATGGAAAGATCCTCTCCCATATCCACAAATGATACCCCCATATATCCGTTTACCTGGTTGTCAATCAGCCCAGGTGCGATATAAACTTTGCTGTCATTATCGGACAGCTCCCGGATCCTTGTGATTTTGCTGATCCTGCCTTCTGTTACCTCCACTCGGACAGGTAAATGATCCAGGTAAAAAAGGGCTTCTATTTGCTGAACATTTTCCTGAGCCCACCCAAAAACTGGTAAAGACAGGGAAACCAATAAACTGAAAAGGCATTTTATTTTCTTCATGTTTCGAATGTTTTATGGCAAAAATTAAACAGTAGGTTCCCAGCCTGGCTCATATTCGCTGCTCCAATATTGCATGGCCTCCTTATTATCCAGGATTTGTCCGTTTTGGGGATTAATGTTGAGGGTTTGACCTGAACGTAAGGCAATGTTGCCCAAATGCCCCAACAAGCATCGATGCTCCTGCCATAGTTTTTTTACGAAATCCCTTCTTTGCTTTTCCATCATCCTATTGTTTTAAATATTTTTGATTTGTTGTCCATTCTGATAAAATTCCCAGCAATTACATCATGGGCCGGCCACCCCTTCCAACCATTTTGTAAGGATCTTCTCCTGGGTCTCGGTAAAGTGATTGAACCCATGTGGTGTTTCAAATTGAAGTTCATCGGTTGCCTCTAACCTATCGAAAACCTGTTGTACTTCAGCCATTTCCCTAAGGATTTGTCCATAGTCAGCATGCCTGTCCAACTCCGGTGATATCACCAACAATGGCTTAGGGGCAATGGCAGATAGAATTTCCTTAAAATCCACTGGAATCTTGTTCTCCTGGCCATCAAAAAAACCGAGCCT
>JBBDSB010000113.1:0-1774 GCA_040905205.1 Cyclobacteriaceae bacterium | reverse complement strand
AAATCCCCTTCATCTGGACCACGGAATTGCAAATTCCGCGGAGCCAAGAGAACACTAATCCCCCTTATCGGTACCACGGAATTGCAAATTCCACAGAGTGGCGCTGGTTCTACATAAAAACAGGTTGTTTTTCCCATAAAATTGCCTTAAAACATTATCTTTAAAGGTAAATGAAATAGTTAAAGCTTATGAGAGAATAATTTTCACCTTAAATAAGCAAAACCACGTATTTCTCTCTTAAATAGAACCCGGAATAACATGAAGTACTTACAGACCACGGTTACATTTTTACTTTTTCTTTTATTTTCCTTTACCACCCAGGCACAGGACCTGATAAGTGGGAAATATTCGCAAAATGAATTGTCGGCGGTGTTGACATCCTATGACGAATGGGAACCCTTCCCAAAGTTGGAAGACCGAAAAGCCTGGGAGGAAGCTGACCAGGCCATCATGGAAAAATACCTGCAAGCTGCCAATGACTTCATCGATTATGATTGGCCCTATATACCGGCCACAAAATCCTTGCTTATTGATAGGACAGGGGACAGGGACGAATACCAAGCCATAACTTTTGAGAAAAGGAAGGTGTTGGGGACGATGATCATGGCTGAAATTTATGAAAATGAGGGGAGGTTCATAGACCCCATCATCAATGGAGTCTGGTCGATTAGTGAAGAATCTTTTTGGGGTGTGCCTGCGCATTTGCCCAAGTCCAAGGAATACTCCGGTTTGATGGATGTTTCCAAACCCTTTGTGGATTTGTTTGCTGCTGAGACTGCTACTTACCTGGCCTGGGCGGACTATTTCTTTGGGGAAAAATTTGATGAGGTTTCCCCCCAAATCCGAAAAAGAATCAGGTATGAAACCCAAAACAGGATCTTTGAACCTTTGATGAATCAACATCATGGCTGGATGTCCGCCAATGCCAACGGCAGACCTCCCAATAATTGGAACCCATGGATATGTTCCAACTGGATCAATACGGCATTGCTATTGGAAGAGGATGAAGAAAAAAGAGCTGCCTTGGTTTACAAAGCGATAGAGGTATTGGACGAGTTTTTGAACCCTTATCCCCAGGACGGGGGTTGTGACGAAGGGCCAAGCTATTGGGGGGCTGCTGCCGCCTCCCTTTATGACAATATCTCCCTGCTGAACCTGGCCTCCAATGATGCTTTTGAATATGTCTTTGAAGATCAAAAAGTAAAAAATATGGGTAAATTCATTTACCGGGCACAGATCAGCGAGGATTATTTTCTCAATTTTGCGGATGCTGATCCTCAACCCAACATGTCGGCCTCCATGATCTTTCGGTATGGTAGGGATATTAAGGATCCTGATATGATGAGATTTGGAGCCTATTACCGTAATCCTGACGAAATCAACTTACCCCGCTTCCATTATTTTCGGAATTTATTTGAATTGTTCATCCAGGAGGAGTACAAGCGTGCCGAAAAGGGTTTACCACTGCCTAAAGATGTATGGCTGCCCGATATTGAGGTAATGGTGGCCAGGGATCAGGAGGGGACAACAGATGGCTTCTTTCTGGCTGCCAAAGGAGGGCACAACGATGAAAGCCATAACCACAACGATATAGGAAATTACGTGGTTTATTTTAATGGCCACCCTTTATTGATCGATGTAGGCCGGGGCACCTATACCCGGAAGACTTTTAGTGAAGATCGGTATACCATTTGGTATAACCGTTCTGATCACCATAATTTGCCCACCATCAATGGGATCACACAATCGCCCGGCCAAAAATACGGGGCAACGG
>JBBDSB010000112.1:0-10797 GCA_040905205.1 Cyclobacteriaceae bacterium | reverse complement strand
TCAATGAGGCACCCTCCCATTTTAATATGATTATCGAAGAAGGAGAAATGATGATTCCGGATGGGACAGGAGGAGAAAGAGATGCCTATCTTGATCTTCCTGGTATCAGCGTATTGATTGGTGGCATGTGGGTAATTAATCTGAGTTATTGGGGGTTTAACCAATACATCACCCAAAGGGCGCTGGCAGCAAAATCATTGAATGAAGCTCAAAAGGGAATGATTTTCGCCGGGTTTTTGAAATTATTGATGCCCCTTATTGTAGTCATTCCGGGCATTGCCGCCTTCGTGATTGTAAGGGAAGGCCTGGATACTTCTTTTATCGCATCTATGACTGATCCTGATTCCGGCATTATCAAGTCGGACAGGGCTTATCCGACTTTACTGCAGTTATTGCCTTCTGGACTTAAAGGCCTGGCTTTTGCGGCTTTAACCGCGGCCATTGTTTCTTCCCTCGCTTCAATGGCCAACAGTACTTCCACGATTTTTACCCTGGATATTTATAAAAATTTCTTTGATGAGAAAGCTTCGGAAAACAAACAGGTAAGGGTGGGCAGGATTACTGCCATCCTTGCTTTTTTGGTGGCTGCAGTAGTGGCCCCCGCATTGAGCCAGCTTGATCAGGCTTTTCAATACATACAGGAATATACAGGTTTTATTTCTCCTGGGGTATTTGCCATATTTATTTTTGGTTTCTTTTGGAAAAAAACCACCTCCAATGCAGCCCTTACTGCCGCTGCATTTACCATTCCACTTTCTACCGCCTTCAAATTCCTTACTCCAGGTTTGCCCTTTATCGATCGGATGGGATTGGTATTTCTGATTATATCTTTTCTTATTATTGTGATCAGTTTGGTGGAAGGAAAGGGTAAGGACCATCCCAAAGGCATTGAAATCACCAAAGATCTTTTCGTTACCAGCACACAATTTAAAATTGGGGCCATATTGATTTCGGGTATAATAGCAGCCCTATACATCGTATTTTGGTAAAAAAATCTGAATATAAAATGAGAAAATTACTAATAGGATATGACGTGGGGAGTTCCTCAGTCAAAACCACACTTTTAAATGCAGATACCGGCAAGGTGGAGGCTTCTGCGGGATTACCAAAAGAGGAAATGGTCATCCATTCCCCGCAACCTGGCTGGGCAGAGCAGGATCCGGAACTGTGGTGGAAATACATCGTGGAAACTACCAAAGAAGTGGTCCGTGAAGCCCGGGTTAAAAAAGGGGAGGTTCAGGCCATAGGCATTTCCTACCAAATGCATGGATTGGTAATGGTGGATAAAAACCATCAAGTAATCAGACCATCCATTATCTGGTGTGATAGCCGGGCAGTTTCCATTGGCAACCAGGCATTTGCCAATTTAGGAAGTGATTACTGCCTGTCCCATTTATTGAATTCTCCTGGAAATTTTACAGCCTCCAAACTGAGATGGGTAAAGGAAAATGAACCCGATAAATATCAAAAAATCCATAAAATCATGCTTCCGGGCGATTTCATAGCCATGAAACTCACAGGAGAGATTCTGACTTCAGAAACCGGGCTTTCGGAAGGGATTTTTTGGGATTTTCTGGAAAATAAAATATCAGATAAACTGCTGGATGAATATGAATTGGACAAAGGAATGCTGGCCAAGGCAGTCCCCTCTTTTAGCGAACAGGGGAGGGTGTTGGCGGCTGTCGCTGATGAATTGGGCTTGGAATCTGGTATCCCGGTAACCTATAGATCCGGGGATCAACCCAATAATGCCTTTTCGCTGAACGTTCTTGAAGAAGGAGAATTGGCCACTACTGCGGGCACTTCCGGGACGGTTTATGGGGTGAGTACAAAGCCGGTATACGATGATGCATCAAGGGTAAATACTTTCGTTCATGTAAATCACCACCCCAACCATCCCAGGTATGGGGTATTACTTTGTGTGAATGGTACAGGTATTTTAAACAGTTGGCTGAAAAGACTGGTTGGCCACAATAAAATGGATTACCCCAGGATGAACCAATTGGCAGAAGAAGTTCCCATAGGTTCTGAAGGCCTAGATTTTATACCTTTTGGCAATGGGGCAGAGAGAATCATGGAAAACAAACAGGTAAATGCCCATCTTTCCGGTTTGAACCTCTTGATACATGACCAAAGGCATGTGTTGAGAGCCGGGCAGGAAGGTATTGTGGCAGCACTGACTTATGGGTTTAATATCATGAAAGAAATGGGGCTAAACCTAAACACCGTGAAGGCAGGAAAGGCCAATATGTTTTTAAGCCCTCTTTTCAGAGAAGCCTTTGTCAATATGAATGATGTCAGCTTGGAATTATATGATACAGATGGATCCCAGGGTGCTGCCAGGGGAGCGGGCATGGGCTCCAAAATCTACAACAATGCGTCTGAGGCATTTCAAGGCCTGGAAAAGGTGACGGTCATCGAGCCCCAATCCGATTTGAAGGAAGCTTACAAAGCGGTCTTCCATCGGTGGGAAAGCACCTTGAACAAGGTTAAATAAGAATTCAAATAGTAAATTTTAAGGTATAAATAAAGAAAATCATGTCAAAATTATATTTTCCATCAGTTGAAAAAATAAAATTTGAAGGCAAAGATTCCAAAAATCCATTGGCCTTTAAATATTACGATGAAAACAGAATCATTGGAGGCAAAAAAATGAAAGATCATTTCCGGTTTGCCATTGCCTATTGGCACAGCTTCTGTGGCACAGGAAATGATCCATTTGGTCCAGGTACACTGGTCAGGGAATGGGATAAAGCTTCAGACCCCATTCAGAGGGCCAAAGACAAAATGGATGCTGCCTTTGAATTCATAGTCAAAATAGGTGCTCCTTTTTATTGTTTTCACGACATTGATCTGATTGATGAAGGCGATAGTATTGCAGTGTATGAAAAACACATGAAGGCCATAGTGGATTATGCCAGTCAAAAACAAGCCGAGACCGGAGTTAAATTGCTTTGGGGTACGGCCAATGTATTCAGTCATCCAAGGTACATGAACGGTGCCGCCACCAACCCGGATTTTAATGTGGTAAGTAGAGCGGCAACCCAGATTAAAAATGCCATTGATGCCACCATAGCATTAGGTGGTGAAAATTATGTGTTCTGGGGTGGTAGGGAAGGTTATATGTCCCTTCTCAATACCGATATGAAAAGGGAAACGGAACATTTGGCAAAATTCCTCGGCATGGCCAGGGATTATGGAAGAAAACAGGGGTTCAAAGGAACCTTTTTGATAGAACCCAAGCCCATGGAACCTACCAAACACCAGTATGATTATGATGCGGCCACTGTAGTCGGATTTCTGCGGCATTATGGACTGGATAAGGATTTTAAATTGAATGTGGAGGTCAATCATGCCACTTTGGCGGGGCATACCTTCCAGCACGAATTGCAGGTAGCCATTGATGCCGGCCTCTTGGGCAGCATCGATGCCAATAGGGGCGATTATCAAAATGGATGGGATACTGACCAATTTGCCATTAACTTACAGGAATTGACCGAGGCCATGCTGGTGTTGCTGCAAGGTCCGGGTTTTACCACCGGTGGTGTTAACTTTGATGCCAAAATCAGAAGAAACTCCACTGATCTGGATGATTTGTTTCATGCCCATGTAGGAAGCATGGATGCTTTTGCCAGAAGTTTGATTATTGCCCAGGATATCATGGAAAAATCGGACTATACTTTATTGAGAAAAAGACGCTATGCCTCTTTTGATGAAGGGAAAGGCCAGGAATTTGAAAATGGAAAACTATCCCTGGAAGATTTAAGAAAACATGCAATGGAAAGCGGCGAACCAAAAATGACGAGTGGAAAGCAGGAAATGTATGAAAATATTTTGAACCAATACATTTGATCTCATTTCACTAAGGAAGGATAAAAAAAGGTGACTGATCTTGTTTTGATCAGTCACCTTTTTACCCTTAAGGCTTTATCTTATTTTTTCCGATGCCAATAAATTTTTGATCTCCCCAATGACCGAAGTACTTAGCCCTGTAACCAGGTTAAGGTCCTGCTCCCAAAATTCAAGTCTAGAAAAAACATCAGCTACCAAACCTTCAGGTTCCTTGATTTTCCACAATTCATTAAAATAATCAATGATTTCCTGTTTGTCTTTAAGGGGCGTTTCAAAGCCATTGTAATATCCCCGGTAAAAGACAATCAGCGCGGCAAAGGATTTGGCTAAATTATTTGGTACCCGCCCCTCTTTTTTAATAAATCCCAAAATGGAAGGCAATACCCTCACCTTAAACTTTGAGATGGAATTTAATGCAATATCCTTCAATTGGTGTTTGATAAATGGATTTTTGAACCGGTCAAGAACATCATTGGCAAATGGAATCAGTTCCTCTCTGGCCAGGTCCATAGAGGGGATAATTTCCTCAAAAATGGCTTTTTGAAGAAATTCTCCGGTTTCGGTATCCTCCACAGCTTCTCTGACGAACCTTTGTCCTTTCAAATAAGCAAATGGAACCAATGCCGTATGTCCCCCATTGAGGATCCGTACCTTCCGGGTCCTGAATGGTGCCAGATCCCTTACCACCCTGACATCCAGGTTCGAATTTTTGGTTGGGAAAACATCTCCTAACCATTCAGGACCCTGAATGGCCCAGAAATGAAAGGGTTCTGCCATTACCATTTGTTCATCCTGATAACCCAGACTTTCCTGAATGGCCTTGGCTGATTCCATAGGATATCCCGGAACGATCCGGTCTACCAAGGTATTACAAAAGACATTGTGCTTAACAAGCCAATCTTCAAATGTCCCTGGCAAATTCCATAATTCGACATAACGTAAAATAATTTTTTTTAATTTGTCGCCATTGTCTTCAATCAGTTCACAGGGTAAAATGATCAATCCCTTGGCGCTGTCGCCATGGAAATGTTCAAACCGTCGATATAAAAGTGCGGTGAGCTTAGCCGGAAAAGAATCAGGGGCGATGGTCCAGTCTTTATCATTTTCTTCAAAATAAATCCCAGCTTCTGTGGTATTGGAAAATATAAATTGGAGGTCTGGATTTAATCCCAGATCCAGGTATTGGGAATAATCCAGGTAGGGATTGATGGCCCCTCTTACACATTGGATCAGCCTGTTGGTTTCAACAGTTTTTCCATTTTGGTAGCCTCTTATCAAAACGTGGTACAGGCCCTCTTGTTCATTGATGCCTCTGGCTGGTTTTCTGTTGTGGACCTGAACCATTTGTATGTCAGCGTTGAATCCGGAATTTTCATTCATCCTGTCAACCATCCAATCGGTAAATCCCCTCAAGAAGTTCCCTGTTCCAAATTGTAGAATTTTTATTGGTCTGGGCTCTCCGTTGACAATGTTTTTTCTTACTAAAGGTTTCATTTTTAATTTTTTAGATAAAATAATGGTTATTTTTTATTCAAGGGCCCCCTTTTTATTCCCAATATGCCACAGCTCCCCATGGGTATAAATTTCCCGGGAATATATAATGGAAAGGTATTTGGGGATCATTTAAAATAAAGCATGGCTTTTTCATGTTGTTATATCGGAATAGAACCCTTATAATGGACAATAAAATGAATAATAATCAAATAATCCATATTATGCAATCGATTGCGCCAATATATGTTTTATTCTTTTGTTATATTCTCTATATTTATTCCCGGTATGATAAAATAGCCGGAATAACGACCTGTTCATGATACCCCAGAGTGGATTCATCCAGTTCATTAAATTAATCAAATGTTTAAACCAATCATCTAATTTCTAAAATTATCCTTATGAAATTAAACAATAAATTTTGGTCACCTGTTGCAGCCTCCATATTATTTTTATCCATGTCATGTTCTACACCTAACCAATCTGAAGAAGAAGTGAAAACTTCCTTTAGTGGAGAAAAAAACGAAATCAAACTCATTACCCTGGACCCTGGTCATTTTCATGCTCACCTGGTGAAAAAATCCATGTATGAGCAGGTTGACCCAAAAGTATATGTTTATGCCGAAGAGGGCCCGGAATTGCAGGCTTATCTGAATGCGATAGAGAGTTACAATACAAGGCCCGAAAATCCAACCAGTTGGCAGCTTGAGGTGTATAAAGGAGCGGATTATTTTGAAAAAATGATCAGCGAGAAAAAGGGAAATGTGATGGTTACCGCCGGAAATAACAGGGATAAAACAGCCAATATAAAAGCCACGGTGGAAGCGGGTATACACGTTTTGGCCGATAAGCCCATGGCCATTGATACCGAGGGTTTTGACCTTTTAAAGGAAGCATTTGATATGGCTGAAAAAAACAATGTACTTCTTTTTGATATCATGACGGAGCGGTTTGAAATTTCCACTATTCTCCAAAAGGAATTTTCTTTGATTCCGGATGTTTTTGGTACATTGGAAGAAGGCAGTTTGGAAGATCCGGCCATTACCAAAGAAAGCATCCACCATTTTTTTAAAGAAGTTTCCGGAAAACCCTTACAACGGCCCGGTTGGTTTTATGATGTTTCCCAACAGGGGGAAGGAATTGTAGATGTCACTACCCATTTGGTGGATTTGGTACAGTGGGAAAGCTTTCCCGGAGAGGTCATTAATTATGAATCTGATATTGAATTGTTGGAAGCGAAGAGATGGGCAACAGATCTTACCCTGGAAGAATATACAAGTTCCACAGGTCTGGAGGAATTCCCGGAATATTTGGAAGGGGATATTGAGAACGGCGTATTGAAGGTTTATGGAAATGGGGAAATTAACTATAAAATCAAAGGGGTGCATGCCAAAGTATCTGTTATTTGGAACTATATCGCCCCTGAAGGATCTGCAGATACTCATTATTCCATTATGCGGGGTACCAATGCCAATTTGGTGATCAGGCAAAACCAAGAACAAAATTACATTCCCGAATTGTATGTGGAACCGGTAGAAGGAGCGGATTTGGAGGAATTTGAGGGAACCCTTACTGAAAATGTACAAAAATTGGCCGCAAAATATGAAGGATTGGATGTAGAAAAAGCCACGGGAGGGTCTTGGAGGATTATCATTCCACAAGCCTTTAGGACCAGCCATGAAGACCACTTCAGGGAGGTAACGGAAACCTATATTCAATACCTGACAGATGGTAAATTACCGGATTGGGAAGTTCCCAATATGCTGGCCAAATATTATGTTACGACCCATGCCTTGGAATTGGGAAGATAGCAACCTATTTCACCTCTCATTTGATATTCCCATGCAGGAAGAAGCCTTTGCCTGGTGGGACCAATGGCTTAAAAACTAACCTTCTTAATACTATGAAAAAAAGAAAATTTCACTTCCCATTTGTAATATTGACACCATGGTTATTCATCATGTTTACCGGGATCAATGGAACCGGATTAATGGCCCAGACTGGTGATGAAAATGACATGCTATGTGTCGGTGCCCACTGGACAGAAGAAGAGGGGGCACAATTTCTGGAAAAAATGAAGATGGAATATACCTCGGCAAAAGACTGGCAAAAAAGGGCTAAATTGATTAGGAAACAGATTTTAAAAGGTACTGGTTTAAATAAAATGCCGAAAAAAGGGCCCCTGAATCCAATTATGGGGGAAATCCGGAAATATGATGGGTACCAGGTTCAGAATATTGCAATTGAAAGTCTTCCCGGGGTTTATGTTACCGGAAGTCTGTATTTTCCCATTGATGCCGAAGGAAAAATACCGGGTATACTCAGCCCGCATGGGCACTTTAATAAAGTAGGAGATGTGGGCCGGTATCGGCCTGACGCTCAAAAGAGATTTGCCTCTATGGCAAAAATGGGAGCCATGGTCTGGGCTTATGACGCAGTTGGATATGGACAAATGAATGATATGGGTTGGGAACACCGGGAAGGAGAAGTCCTTAAGCTTCAATTGTGGAACAGCATCAGAGGAGTGGATTTCCTTTTGTCTATGGGGGCTGATCCGGAAAGGATAGCAGTGACGGGAGCATCTGGAGGGGGTACCCAAACATTCCTTTTGGCGGCGGTAGATGATAGAATAGCGGTGTCAGCACCGGTGGTAATGGTTTCTGCCCATTTCTTTGGTGGATGTCTATGTGAAAGCGGAATGCCCATTCACAAATCCAAAAATTTTCAGACCAATAATGTGGAGATTGCCGCACTGATGGCACCTAAACCCCAACTACTCGTATCTGTTGGGGGAGATTGGACCAAAAACACCCCTGAGGTAGAATATCCGCACCTTAAATACATTTATGGATTAACAGGACACCCGGATCAGGTTGAAAATGTTCATATTCCGGAAGATAATCATGGGTATGACGATAAGAAGAGGCTGGCGGTTTATCCCTTTCTGGCAAAGCATTTACACCTTGACCTGACCCAGGCCATGAATTTAAACGGCACCCTAAAGGAAGACAATATCACCATTGAAGACCAGGAAGATTTGTATACATTTACAGCAGATCAACCTTATCCGCCTAATGGTCTTTCTTCCATCAATGAAATAAAGTGGTAATAGCATAAAAAGAAAAAAATGGAACGTAGATTATTTTTAAAAAGGGGGCTTACATCGGGTATGGCCCTGGGTACTCTGGGAATGATACCTGTATCGGATTTAATTGCCATTAACCCATCCATGAAATTTGGCCTTGTCACCTACCTTTGGGGTAAGGACTGGTCCCTTTCGGAACTGATTGCCAATTGTGAAAAAACCGGTTATGAAGGGGTAGAATTAAGGACCGAACATGCCCACGGAGTAGAAGCACATTTAAATGCTTCTCAGAGGAAGGAGGTAAAACTCCAGTTTGCGGACAGTCCGGTGACCTGCGTTGGTTATGGAAGTAACTTTGAATACCATAGCCCGGATCCGGCCGTGGTTATTGAAAACATTCAGCAAACTAAAGCATACATAAAGCTGTGTCATGATATAGGGGCCACCGGCATCAAGGTAAAACCCAATACCTTACCGGAGGGAGTTTCAAGAGAAAAAACCATCGCCCAAATCGCCAGATCCTTTAATGATGTGGGGCAATATGCCCAAGATTATAATCAAATGGTTCGTGTGGAGGTTCATGGTAAAATTACCCAAGAACTGCCGATCATGAAGGCTATTTTTGAGCAGGTAACAGAACCCAATGTGAAAATTTGTTGGAATAGCAATGATACAGATCTAAAAGACCCGGGACTTGCCGCTAATTTTGACCTGGTGAAACAATGGTTAGGTGACACCACGCATGTCAGGGCATTCAATGAAAACAAATATCCCTGGCAATCCCTCTTCAGCCTATTGAACGAGAACAACTACCAGGGGTGGATCCTGCTGGAGGCACATAGCAATCCATCGGATAAAATAGCCGCCATGCTGGAACAGAAAGAAATGTTTGAAACCTTTATGGGAAATTTATCATAATTATTAATATATCGAAATAATCAAATCAATGAGTGAAAGAAGAGAATTCATCAAGAAAAGCCTTCTCGGTAGTGCAGGAATTGCTGTTGCTGGAATGAGCATGAGTGCTAAATCGTATGCCAAGATTATAGGAGCTAACGAACGTTTAAATTTAGCTATTATAGGTATCAGGGGCCAGGGAACCAATCACATCAATCAATTTTGCAAGCTTAAGGAGAGTAGAAACGTAGAAATCAGAACACTTTGCGATGTGGACGAGTCGCTTTATCCTGAAAAACTGAAAATCATCAATGAGGCCACAGGGGATTCCCCAGGAACGGCCCATGACATGAGGAAGGTTTTTGAAGACCAGGAAATTGATGCTGTATCTTTTGCCACCCCCAACCATTGGCATGCCCTGGGCACTATTTGGGCCTGCCAGGCTGGAAAACATGTGTATGTAGAGAAACCTGCCAGTCACAATGTGTTTGAAGGTAGAAAAATGATCGAAGCGGCCAGAAAATATGACCGAATTGTTCAGGTGGGTTTCCAAAACCGTTCTATCCAGAACGTAATGGAAGCCATGAAATTTCTACACGATGGCAATATTGGGGAGGTTTATATGGCGCGAGGCTTGTGTTACAAACCCAGAAATTCTTTTGGTATCGCCAAAGACAGTACACCCCCTGACCACCTTCATTATGATTTATGGTTAGGCCCGGCACCTTATAGGGCATATAATGAGAAAAAGGGACATTACAACTGGCACTGGCATTGGGATACCGGAAACGGAGATACCGGAAACCAGGGCCCCCATCAATTCGATGTTGCAAGATGGGGTTTGAATAAAAATGAGCATCCTGTTTCAGTTTACTCCTCAGGGGATATATATGGAATTTCTCCCTCTGAATGTTCTCAGGAAACGCCCAACACCCAAACTTCTGTGTTTAAATATGATGATGGTAAAATGCTCGAATTTGAGACCAGAGGCCGGTATACCAACGGTGAATCCAGCCTGGGGATTAGTATCGGCAACATGTTTTATGGAACAGATGGTTACCTGGAACTGGATGGCGGCACCTGGAAAGCTTTTAAACAGGATGAAAAAGAGCCTTTTGCCACCTCCCAAAAAGCAGCTCCACAGGAGTCAGGTTCCAATGTTCTTGCTGCTCCCGGAGGTGCGGAACATTATGCTAATTTTTTGGATGCCATCAGGGATGAAAAGAAAGAATCCCTTCACTGTGATATTCGGGAAGGATACTATTCCTCGGCCTTGCCTTTGATGGCTAATATATCCTACCGGTTGGGAAGAGGGTTGAAGTTTATGGGTGAATATGAGAAATTTGCCAATGATTCAGAAGCAAATACCATGCTCACCAGACCTGGAAGGCCACCTTATGTGGTTCCGGAACAGGTTTAATAACCTGAGTTCGATTCTAGATGACGTTTATTTTGCTAGGCAGTATCCTCCT
>JBBDSB010000111.1:8332-10803 GCA_040905205.1 Cyclobacteriaceae bacterium | reverse complement strand
ATTTCGAATATAGGTATTGCATTTTAAAAATGGGTAAAACTGAAAATTTTGAAAAAAAATTCTTTTTACTGCCCAATTCTGATGGCATTTCTTTTTTCATAATTCCCATTGAATATTGGAATCATACCATAACCTGCCATTTTCAATTTTAAGGGGAGATCCGAAATTATTGTGGTAGAGTTGGCCCGTGCCTAATCCCTGTGGCAAAATTGGCTTAAAAGTAGAGGTAAATTGTGCAATGGCATTTAGCCCAATATTACTTTCCAAAGCGGATGTCATCCACCATCCAATATTTCTCTCCTCTGCCATATTAATCCATTCCCTGGTTTTTTTTATTCCACCCAATAAGGTGGGCTTTAGGATGATATATTGAGGCTGAATGTCATCCAATAATTGGGAAGATATTTCATGACCATCAATGCCAATCAGCTCCTCATCCAAAGCAATTGGAACTGGGGTTTTCCGGCACAGTTCAGCCATAGCTTCGGCATTTCCCTTTGGAATGGGTTGTTCAATGCTGTGGACATGGAATTTACTGATAACGGAAAGCTTACCCAATGCCTCCTTTAGGCCAAATGCACCATTGGCATCTACCCGGATAGTAATATCCGATGCGGAAAATTGATTTCTGATGAATTTCAAAACAGCACATTCCTGCTCAAAATCAATGGCCCCGATTTTAATTTTTATACAAGTATAACCTTCTTCAATTTTAGCCTTTATCTGATTGAGCATAAAATCTTCATTTCCCATCCATATCAAACCATTAATGGGAATGGCTTGGTTATCATCAAAAAAACCATTGGAAAACATCCTCCTTTTTCCACCATTGATCAGATCCAATAGTGCCGTTTCCAAAGCGAATTGCAGGCTGGGCAAGGAAGGGGGAACCGTATCATTAAGCATTTGTAATATTTTTTCTGGATGAATGGGGATTTCCATTTTCTGAATCCTTTCCAATACCAGGTTGACCTGTTCAGGAAAATCCTCCCTGTCATCCACACTTAAACCAACCAATGGTCCGGCTTCTCCATATCCTACAAAACCCGGAAACGTGGAGGAGGTCACTTTTACTAAAAATGTTTTCCTTTTTTTCAGAATCCCCCTACTTGTACCTGCATCAAATTTAAACTCTAAAATACGGGGAATAACTTCTCCCTTTATGCTGAATGATTCACCCATATTATCATATTGTAAAACCAAAGATGGATAAATTTGATCGAACCCAAAACATTTCCCAGGTAATATTGGTGTCCATCCATATCCGGGAATTTTTGGAAACATGGGGTCGCTGAGATCATCGGTTGACAAAAATCAGTTATATTTGCCAGGTAATTAATTCGAGAACTGTATCAGCCTTGCTGGTACTTTTTCATTTCAACACCTATGCTCATCCAAAATCCTCCTCGGTTATCTGATTTCCAATATGGACTTCCAGAAAATTACATTGCAAAATTCCCTCTAGAAAACAGAGATGCTTCCAAGTTGTTGCATTATGAAGAGGGAAAAATCACACACCATCGATTTTTTGAACTTCCACAACTATTGCCGGAAGATAGTCTATTGGTATTCAATGATACGAAAGTCATTCCTGCCAGGCTCAGTTTTAAAAAATCAACGGGGGCAAAGATTGAAATATTCCTATTGAAACCACTCTTGCCATCTATATTGATCCAGGAAACCATGGGCAGTAAAAGCCTTGTCACCTGGAATTGCATGATCGGTAATCTGAAAAGATGGAGAGAGGGAGAAACCCTTATTGGAGAAATTGGGGTGTCAGGCAAATTTATTGAATTAAAGGCCACTTTAAGCGACAAATCCAAAAAAGAAGTCACCTTCTCATGGATGCCTGATCAGGTCAGCTTTGCAGAATTGATTGAAGCCATCGGAGAGGTGCCTTTGCCGCCCTACCTCAACAGGAAAGCCACCATTGAGGACAAACCAAGGTACCAGACGATCTATTCCAAAGTAGAAGGTGCGGTGGCCGCACCGACTGCGGGATTGCACTTTACAGAAAAAACACTTCAGGACTTAAAAAATAAAAAGATCCATTCGGAATACCTTACCTTGCACGTGGGAGCAGGCACTTTCCAACCTATTAAAGAGGAAGATGTGGTCAATCATCCCATGCACAGTGAACAAATTGTATTCTCCCGGAAAAATATTGAGAATTTAGTTAAGGCAGAAGGAAACATTGTCTCCGTTGGTACTACTTCTATGCGGTCTTTGGAAAGTCTCTACTGGTATGGGGTCAAATTGATTAACAAACAAGGCGAGACTTTTGAAATCGATAAACTAATACCCTATCAAATGGGAGGAGAACCTCCCTCTACACATGACAGTTTAAAAGCAGTAATCAATCATATGGACAACAACCATTTAGAGGAAATTATAGGTCATACAGAAATCTTCATCTTTCCCGGATATGAATTTAAGGTTTGCCAGGGATTGATCACTAATTTTCACCAACC
>JBBDSB010000111.1:0-8232 GCA_040905205.1 Cyclobacteriaceae bacterium | reverse complement strand
AAATTGATTTCACATATAATTTTTTGCTTTTCTACTTGTGTTTTTGGCTTTTCATTTTTAATTTTATCTTCATCAATGATTTATTACTAACCCCTAAACATTTTATTATGATTAATTTTAAAATTAAAAAATTATTTTATTTGCCTGCTTTAACTTTATTGTCCTCATTACTTTTATCAGGATGTTTATTCGGGGGAGGTGATGGACCCGGAGGATGTAATAGCCTAAGTTGGGCAACTGACCTTGGCGATGAACTTATGGCCGTATCAACTGCTGCTTCCACCTATTCCCAAAACCGGACCGAAGCCAATTGTGACAATTACCAACAAGCCCTTAGGAATTATGTAAATGCTTTGCGGCCATATGGGGATTGCCAGGGTTTAACTGGACAAAGCCGCAGAGATTGGCAGGAGATGATTGATGATTTCGAAGAAGATCTGGAACAGTCGGATTGCGAAGATCTTTAGTCTAGTGGGCTAAAATTCTAAAAATCAATGGCTTTGATCTATAAGGTTAACGCCATTGATGATTATTGCTATTCGATTGATCATTAAAATCTTTCGAGTGCAATTTTGAAATGATTTAAAAGGGACTTCAAGCCTCTTCACCGAATAATTTAGACGGTTTCAAGGGTTCCCGTTTCCTTAACCCATATTCTTCAATGGCATATTTCCGGATATGTTGTTCCATTTCATCTACTGAGTCGGTCAATAACAAAAGGTCCAAATCAGTTTCACTGATAGTTCCCACCTTTGCCATGTGCTTTATATGATCAAAAATATTTTTATGGAAGTTTTTCCCCATCAATACTACGGGAAATTTTTTCATTACCTGGGTCTGAATTAATGTCAATGACTCAAATAATTCGTCCAATGTACCAAATCCACCAGGAAGGACGACAAAACCATAGCTGTATTTAGAAAGCAATACCTTCCTAACAAAAAAATAATTAAAATCCATAAATTTATCCAAATAGGGATTCGGGAACTGCTCAAAGGGTAATATTATATTACAGCCCACTGATTTTCCCCCAGCCTGTTTTGCACCTTTATTGGCAGCTTCCATGAGTCCCGGTCCTCCACCTGTCATCACCGTAAAACCCATATTGCTGATGGTTTTGCCTACGGTAACTCCCAATTGATAAAAGTCATCATCTGGTTCAAATCTGGCAGACCCGAATACGGTGACGCAGGGGCCAACAAAATGAAGCATTCTGAATCCTCTTATAAATTCCATCAACACTTTAATACTAAATTTAAAATCTTTGTACCGGCTTTGTGGTCCGGCCATGAATTCTTCCTCTTCAGGGTTGACCAAAGGGTTTGTTACTTTATTCTGCTTTTTTATCATGATTTGGAAAAATGCATTTATGGTGAAAATTACAGGCTATTGATAAATGCCAATGTTTGCTCTAAAGTTATCCACATCCCCACCCACATCGGTATCGAAAATCACATATTCCTTCGAATCCACCTTTTCGCTATTTGGAAGGGCCTGACCCGCTATTTCTTTAGTTTCGCCCTTTTCCTGAGCTGAATTACATGCCATAACCCCTAAAAAATAGAAGCCAAATTTTAGAAATGTATTACTAATTGAATTTCTCATGGATACCATCCTCTCAATTTATAGGCCCGGATAATTAAAACTCAGACCTCTTTGATTTTTAAAAGGATAAATATACCTATATAAACAAAGAGATGAAATCAATCCTTCCTGATTGGCGTAAAAGGGTTGTTTTAATTTTGAAAGATTGGTCCAGGCTATGGATTACATTTTAGTTCTTATTATATTTTCATGTTCTTTTAAGGCATTATCCCTGTTTTCTTTTTCTCTTTTCATTATATAGGAATCACTCCACTTGGCATGTTTGGAAGGTTGGATGTCGTGCCCATAATTTTTAGCAAATACCTGGGTAAATTCCGCTCCAAAAAACAAAATAAGACAGGTATAATTTACCCATAACATGACAATGATCACCGTACCGGCTGCTCCAAATCCGGAGGTAGGATCTGCTATACCAAAATAAATTCCCAACAAAGTTTTCCCTATAGAAAACAATAATGCGGTAACCATGGCACCAATCCAGACAGATCTCCACTTGATATCGACATCTGGCAAAAATTTAAACATTACGGCAAACAAAACCGTGACAATGCCAAATCCTAGAATAAAATCAATACCCTCCATAAGATAAAATAAACCTTCTCCTATAATTCCGGCAATCCAACCACTTAAAATATTGAGAATTGAGCTTAATACCAAAGAAATTAATAATAAAAAAGCAATCACCAAGATAAGCCCTAAGGAGCTTACCCGATCCATAATAAGTTTTTTAATATTACTTTTAGGGTCTGCCTCCACATTCCAAAGGTAATTCAGGGACTTTTGTAGATGATAGAAAAGGGTGGTTGCACCGAACAATAATGCCCCAAAACCGACTATGGACATGGCCCATCCAGAAGAATTGATATATGAATTGGAAATAAAACTTTCCATGCCCTTGGCCGTTTCTGGTCCCATCATTTCCTCAATTTGCGAACTGATTTCACCTTGGACAGCAGCCTCCCCAAAGAACATTCCTGCAGCCCAGATGACAATAATCAAAAGCCCGGGTATTGAAAAAATGGCAAAATAAGATATGATAGCGCTTTGTCTGAAGGGTTCATCCGCCATCCAGCTTTTTGCCGTATCGACCAATAGGTTTTTAATATGTTTTAATTTAAACTTTCCCATGATTTAATTCCGACAAAAAATGCACCAAAACCATTATTTCCAGGCAAACACCATGGTAAAATTTTAAATTCAAATCCAAATTACCCAAAATCATGGCCCCAAATCCAATAGGAATACCTTTAACCCGCAATATGTATTAGGAATTCTATTACGGCCTGATCCCGAGGCTTTAAAATCAGTCAATCGTTGCAGATTTCGACTTCACCATAGCGATACTATGCCTTAGTCTCCAAACTACCTGATTTTCTTGCAATTTCAGACCTTCCCGATACGGGACAGGCTATAACAAAACTTAATGCATAGTCCGGGTTTAATATTGAACCCTATTTTATAAGATTTAAGGAAGGGCGAAAGCCACATAAGCATCTCCTGATGGCGTGCCAAGACGGTTGGCTCCTCCGGCTGCAATCACCACAAACTGTTTCCCTTCTGCCTCATAAACTGCGGGAACGGCATAACCTCCTGCAGGGAGTTGGTATTCCCACAGTACTTCGCCGGTTTCGGCATCAAATGCCCTGAACATTTCATCAACCGAACCACCAATAAACACCAATCCCCCCGCTGTGGCCACACATCCACCAAAGTTCTGGGTACCTGTTTGGGCAACCCCTCTTTTTTTAAGTTCGGGATAATGCCCCAAAGGCACTTTCCATTTGATCTCCATGGTATTCAAATTGATGGCATTTAAAGTGCCCCAAGGTGGTTTACTGGCCGGAAAACCTTCCTTGTCGGTAAACAACCGGAAACCTTGTAACACATACCGTTCAGACATTTCATGAGCTATTGCCTCCGAATCAGAGGCCGTTTCTTCTCCTGAAAGAAAGTTGACTAAGGCATCCAGGCGGCCCGCATCAAACTGGGTAAAGGCAGGCATGATTCCCTTTCCGCCGGTAATAAGTTGCTTAATGCTGTCTTTAGAATACCGTTCATGAATACCCAATAAGGAAGGGTAAGCCTCTCCCAAACCTGTCCTGTCTGCCCCATGACAATTGGAACAATTGTACATATAGGTTCTGAAACCTTCTCCTATTCCCTGTATTTCTTCCTCACCATTGCTACCAGCAACTTTCCCCAACTGGAGTATCATTGGAATTTCATTGGCATTGACAAAAATCATGTCGTTATGGGGATCGTAAGATGCCCCTCCCCATAGCATCCCTCCCCTTGTAGCCGGAAAGGTAATCGTTCCTTCCAAACTGGGGGGGGTGTACATGCCTTCATTTCTGTATTTCCTAAATTCCTCCTTTACATATTGATGGGATTCATCTGAAATATTGGTCAAATAAGTACTGTCTAACCCTTGGGGAACCACCTGAATTCCCTGATTGAATTTTTGGATGGGATGGGCCACTTCACCCGGCACATAGGAAGGAGGTACCAGCCTTTCTTCACCCTCCAGCAAAGGTTCTCCCGTATAACGATCCAAAATGATCAATTCTCCCATTTTGGTAGGCTGTACCAGGGCCTTAACCTGTTCTCCCTTGTAGCTTATATCCACAAGATTGGGTGCACAGGGCAGGTCAAAATCCCAAATATCATGTACAACAGCCTGATAGTGCCACTTCCGCTCACCAGTAGCAGCATCCAGGGCAAGGATACAGTTGCCGAAAAGATTTTCTCCCTGACGGTTTGCACCATAAAAGTCATAAGTAGGGGAACCGGTGGCCACATACACCCAACCCTTTTCCTCGTCCAAACTCATACCACCCCAATTGTTGGTGCCACCATAGTTTTCCCCTTCTTTCCACTTCCAGGTATCATAACCAAAATCACCCTCCTGCGGAATGGTATGGAATACCCATTTGAATACCCCGGTTTTGGCATCGTAAGCCCTTACATGGCCAGGAGAAGCATCATATCCTTCTCCTGTAGCAGCACCTATGATCAATAAGCCATTATAAATGATTCCCGGCGTAGTCAAAGAAATGGAAAGCGATTCGGGATCTTTACCCAGGTTTTGCCTTAAATCCACCATGCCACCCCCTCCGAATTCCCGAACCAATTCCCCGGTTTCAGCATCTACTGCAAATAAAAGATACCCGGCCACCATAAAAATCCTTCCTTTTTCACCTTCCGACCAATAAGTCACCCCCCTGTTTACTCCACTTGATTTACCATACTCCTTGGGATCAAAACGCCATATCTCCCTACCCGTTGCCGCCTCCAAGGCAATCAGGTCCAGGCGGGGAGAAGTCAGAAACATCCGTTCTCCAATGATAATGGGATTACATTCAATGGGGGTTCTTTCACCATGATCGCCAGTATGATAGGTCCAGGCCGGTTTCAAAAGATGCACATTTTCCCTGTTGATCTCCTTAAGGTCGGAGTATTGGGAGGCATCTTTTGAACCCCTGTATACCTCCCAGTTGGAATAACGTTCTATACTCTTGTCAGGACCACATGCATTCAACAAGCAGGTAATCAAAAAAAAGAAAATCTGGTAATTTGGTTTTGATATCATTGTTTAACCCGGATAAATAATTTGATTTTTCGGCATTAAGCTTAAATTTCTAAGACCCATTCCTGGTCAATTGCCTAATATTTTTTCTCTATCTATCAAAAAAGGGCCATTCCGGATCCTCTACCCTTGACTCCTGCATCAGGGCCTTCATTTCAGCTACCAGTTCCGGATGCGCCTCACTCAGGTCATTTTCTTCCCCTGGATCGTTTTCCAGGTCAAATAGAAGGATGTCCTCATTGCCCTCAAAAACATTCAACCAAACCCCCTTCCATTTTCCTTTTCGAATGGCCTGCTTACCGCCCTGTTCGTGAAATTCCCAATAAAGATAATCATGGGCCTCCTGATTTTCATTTCCCAAAAGTGTGGGTAAAAAAGAAATACCGTCAACCTTTTGTTCAAAATCAACGTCAACCAGATCGGCAAAGGTGGGCAAGATATCCCAAAAAGCACTAATGTGGTCTGCCTGGCTGCCTGCCTGTATTCGATCCGGCCAGGCTGCAATCATCGGAACCCGTATTCCTCCTTCAAACAAGTCCCGCTTGTATCCCTTAAAGGGGCCATTGCTGTCAAAATAATCCGGATCAGCCCCGCCTTCCAGATGGGGACCATTGTCTGAAGTAAAAATGATCATGGTATTTTCCATCAAACCCAGGTTTTCCAATTTTTCCACAATTTCCCCTACCTGATCGTCCAGTAAAGTAACCATGGCCGCAAATGCCGCATGGGGATAGGCTTGAGAACCATATCCGCCTACCTTATAGCGGGGATGTTCCGGATCATCCACACCCTGGTAAGGGGTTTCAGGTCCCAGTAAACTTTCATACTGGTAGGGAGGCTCAGGTGTCTTCCTTTCCAGAAACTTTTCCATATATTCTTGTGGGGCAGCCAGTTCGGCATGGGGAATGATAGATGGCATGTACAGAAAAAAAGTGGTATCCCGGTTGTTATCTATAAATTCGAGTCTTCGCTGCTGGATCAACTCCGGCGCATACTGGCCCTCATCGGTTTCCTGATTGCCTTCCAAAGTAAGGATTTCATCATTATCGTTCAGTTCCCGGGGATAATAGTTGTGGGCAATGGTCTGACTGTTATAACCAAAAAAAACATCAAAGCCTTGCTTTAGGGGATCCCCTGTGGATCCGGGATACCCCAATCCCCATTTGCCAAATGCTCCGGTCACATACCCGGCCTTTTTCAATATTTTCGGTATGGTCTGGGTTGCTTCGGCTAAAGGAAACTGTCCTCCGTTCAATCCGCGATTGCCTCTGACCTGGGTATGCCCGGAATGCAAGCCTGTCATTAAGGCAGAGCGTGAGGGAGCACAAACCGTGGTACCTGCATAATGCTGGGTGAATACCATCCCCCTGGCGGCCAGTTGGTCAATGTGAGGGGTTTGGAATTTTCCCTGCCCCAAAAAACTAAGGTCTCCATATCCCAGGTCATCTGCGAGTATGTAGATAATATTGGGTTTGGCTTTAACTTCTTCTCTGTCTCCCGTGGTAGGTCCGCAGGAAATCGTGACGTAAAAGCACGAAAACAGCAATAGACTTATCGCCCAATTATTAAAATGATTTTTCATATCAATGGTCCAAATTAATTGTTATTATTGGCATAAAGGCCCGTATTTCCTTTTTCCAATTGTGGCAATAACTCCGCCACAATTTCAGGAAATTCCCCAGCAATATTCACGGTTTCCATGGGGTCGGCTTCGTGGTCATACAATTCCACCGTAGGCGCTTCTTCCCGGAAATAACGGGTGAGCCGGTACCTTTCGGTGCGCATGGAAATACCGTTTTTAAAATAGCTGAATGCCAGGGGTGTTCTATCGGGATCGCTGCCTAATTTCATCAGCGGAACGAGTGACTGACCATTCAGGGGGAAATCCGTGGCCATACCCGTAAGTTCCATGAGGGTGGGGTAAAGATCCACGCTGCTTACAGGCATTTCGCTTCCAACTTTCCTTGGTGCCATTCCCGGCACTTTTATTATCAGTGGGCTGCGCAATGCCATCTCAAAATTGGTGTGTTTTCCCCATACCCTATGGTCGCCCAGGTGCCAGCCATGGTCGCCCCATACCACGATAATGGTATTGTCTGCCAGGCCTTTTTCTTCAAGAGCTGCCAGTACTTTTCCCACCAGGGCATCACTGTAGCTTACGGAAGCATAATAGGCATGCCGGAGTTTTCTGGCGTATTCATCAGAAATTTTATGGTCGAGCCCGGCTTTTTCTTCTCCCAATGCATACTGATTGAATTCGCCGCTCTCCTGTAAACTGTTGGGGTGGACATTCTCGGGTAATTCAGGGAAAGGGGAAAGCGGGATATCCTCCCTGTTATACAAGTCCCAGTATTTTTTAGGCGCCGTAAAGGGGAGATGGGGCTTAAACAACCCTAATCCCATGAAAAAAGGCTGACCCTTATCCGAAAGTTCTTTTAGCTTTTTTACCGCCAATTCCGTGGAAAGACCATCCGGATAACCTAGATCATCGACTTCACCTGCCTCATAAGGTTTGACCTGCTTGTCCATGCCTTGCCGGTTAGATCCGTCGGCATAGCCAAAAAAGGCATTCCAGCCATTCTCCCATTTTCCGGGATCGAATAGCATTTCATCCCAACTGTGCGGCATTTCCAATTTGGCCCCTTCCGGGCTTTCCTCATACCCATACCATAATCCATCAGCCGAATGGCTTATTTTTCCAATTCCGACAGTATAATAGCCATTCCTTTTAAAATGGTGCACAAAGCTTTCCGGCGTTTCCCTTTCCGGTTCATTTGAGATAAATTGCTCTATGGCTGAATTTCGGAGGTGACTGCGGGTTTTAGGCCACAGACCTATCAATATGCTGCACCTGGATGCGCCGCAGGTGGGCACCTGTACATAATGATTTTCGAAAACCGTTCCTGCATTTCCAATTCGGTCTATATTGGGGGTTTTGATCACATCGTTTCCGTAAACCCCCAATTCCGGGCGCAGGTCATCAATGGCAATAAAAAGAACATTAAATGGCCGGTCGTTTTCCTGCGGCGGATTTCCACACG
>JBBDSB010000110.1:0-1777 GCA_040905205.1 Cyclobacteriaceae bacterium | reverse complement strand
TAGGTATTCTTCGGGCTTAGTGTTTTCAATCCGCTCCCGGACGATATCTTTTTGCCACTCAGGAACAACATACATATCTTCTTCAATGCCTTCAAATTTAGATTTTAGGTTGTTCCACTCCTGAATAGGTATGAATACCCCAGTGGTTTGGCCTTTATCATCTGTGATATATTGTAAACTCATGAGTGTATTGGTTTGTGTTTAAAATCTATTTTAGGAATGAAGGAATCAATGATAACATCAAAAATAGCGAAAACGCTCATGATTATCAATTTTTTTAGATGGATCAGGGTATAAACAAAATTCCAATGATTTGTATTTTTAAAGTAAATGTGATAAGTCATATTATCTGCTTGGAGTGAAGTTAAGCAGTCAAATAAGAAAAGAGATGAGTTGATCTTTAATATGTACTTCTTGGAAATCCCGGTTTCTAAAAACCAAGTAATCATCTTTGGCGGTTCGTTTACAGAAGGTGATCTTCCGGAAATTGGTTTGGATGACCTTATAAGTTCTATATCAAAAGGTTAGAGCATCGGAAGACCGGGGCTTTTTCATGAATTCCCCTGTTTGGTTTTTGAATCCCTCAGGCAAGCGTCCAGTATTTTGTGAAGACAAATTTAATCTTGTTCGGACAGTTTTTGTATATCGGTAATTTTTGACCAAGCCTTTTTCCAGAATGGCATCCGAACGACCGACCCGGTAATCCAGTGATTCGCCAGCACCTTTGGTGAGTAAAAAAGCTGCAAGGGCCTTTACCTCTATTTTGGTAAATTTATGCCAGGAGCAGATTTCCTTTACCCAGATATTTTCGGGGCGTAATTGGAAAAAGCTTGAAAAAAAACCATTTGCAATGGTCAATCGTATCCGTTTCCAAAAACGATTTTAAACGTTCAGTAAAAATTACCCGGCATTTCAAATGCCTCGTTTCCAAACGTCTAAAGATATTAGGGATGTAGAAAATTCTACACCCAGTCAACGCTAGGAGTTTTCAACTCCTTTGAGGCAGGAATTACTGTTCGCTGTCCTGATTGAAAGTGGAAAGGTCAATTTGCCAGAACTCATAAAAATCCTCGGTTTTTTGTTCAGGCTTGTTGATAAAAAGTCCTTTTTTTGCAATGAACCAATTTTCTAAGTCCAGGCTCCCTTCGAAATCGAAAAAGTATTCTCCCACAGGCACAAAATCAGAGGTGAAGATGGCCAGAAGATAATGTTTGGTGCGAGTAAACTTGGTTTCTCCCCTTCCAGATTCTCTGATTTTGGTAGCCCGCAAAAATAGATCTCTGAAAGGATCATAAACAAGAAAAATATGTTTTGGCCCTTCTTTGGGTAAAATATATGCAGTCTCAACCCCTTTCAAAAGGGTGGCTTCAGTAGGTATGTAATTATAGGATAAGCTGGAAGGGAGATGAAAGCTTTCCAAAACAGGGTTGATCCTGGTCGGCTGTCCCTATCATCAGAAAAGTTCAATTAAAGGTATCCGATCGATGTATTTCTGTGATAAAAATCATTTAGGCATATTAGTTTTTAGGTATTAAAAATTGTAATTTGAGGCTAAAAAAATGATGTTATGAAGATTTTTGAAGTCAACTCCAGAAAACTGGAAAAAGATTTTTTAAAGATTCATGTCCTGATTAACCAACCCTATCCAAATTGGATCCGGCCTTTGGATAAGGATGTTCTGTCAGTTTTCGATCTTAAAAAGAACAAACTCCTGGCAAAAATTGAGGTCATACGCTGGATTTTGAAAAATGATGAAGGGAAACTGATAGGGAGGATT
>JBBDSB010000109.1:0-1778 GCA_040905205.1 Cyclobacteriaceae bacterium | reverse complement strand
TTACTGTTATTAAAGAACAGTTAGAACTTATATTCGCTTTTAGCGAACTATTTCTCAACTTGGGTGTTTTTATGAAAGTACATGTAATTAAATGGAAATCAATTGAACAATTTGTCATGGAACACGCCCGATCCAAAGTTTCTTTTGAGAAATTCAAAGAAAGTATCAAAAGAGCAGATTGGGAATCCATAAACGATGTTCAGAATACCTTTGGAACCGCAGACTTGATTGGTAATACCCGAATCGTTTTCAATATTGGAGGAAACAACTATCGGTTAATTTGTGGGTTTTGGTTTGGACCGAAAATGGTTCATTTATATGTAAAATGGATAGGTACGCACGCTGCATATTCAAAATTATGTAAGCAAAATTTGTAATATACAGTAGATGATTTTAGCTAAAAAATAATAGAATGAAATCGAGCCTGCCTGAGGCAGACAGGCATGACGCAAACGACACACAGAGGGATGATTATCAAACACCTGCCGGCAGGCAGGTGTGAGATTCCCCCGAATGCTGATAATTATCGGGACGGGGCAGGCTATCCCGACCTTCTGTACGGGACAAGTTATGGCCGCTAAAAGACAATTATAAATATATGAAAGCATATACTATCATAAGGTCTGAAGAACAATACTTGATGTATTGCAACGACCTTGAAAAGTTAACCACCGAATACAGGGAAAACCCTTCTGATAAACTTCATGACCTTATCGAGACCATTACACTCTTAATTGAAAAGTATGATGAAGCGCATTCAAACATGGAGGAACTTGATCCCATTCAGCTGTTAAAGTCCTTAATGGACGATAATCATATGAAGCAGCATGATCTTGCCCAATTGCTAGAGGTTTCGAAGGGGCATGTTTCGGATATATTGAATTATAAAAAAGGCCTATCCAAAAAGGTAATTCGCATACTTTCCGATAGGTTTAAGGTTCGACAGGATTCCTTTAATCGTTCTTATAAATTATTTCAGGCTAACTATAAGCAAAACGGGAATGCCGAACAGGGGCAATTGTCTACCCAAAAGTAGGGTAAAGGTGAACCCGGAGGTCATAAAATCATCATCTATATGCATTAAATATGTAGTTATCCACGAGCTGTGCCACCTGGACCAGCCTAATCACAGCAAATGAAGCAACAACCTTTAATGAAGAATTTGATCACTTTTTTGACATCATTGATTTGAGATTGGGATGGAAGGGTCAACAAATGTAGCCTGCTTATTTCTCCTTAATTTTGAGATAGAATGAGAAAAATTTATTTTAAAAAGTCAGATACAAAGGTGACCGACCAAATAATTGGTCTACCTAAATGCTTCATTTGTATCTCATTCAGAGAGATAATTCTCATCCAATTCGTTATCTTGGGCTTCCAATAATTGAAGAAGCAATGAATAAAATCATTGAAATCCTTTATTCTAAAGGAATTAAACAAATCTAGTTGGCATAAAAGCTGGGCAAAAGTTACATAAGTGCTAATTTTTATGTGGAAAACTGAAGGCTGCCAAAACTTGATGATTTACATCGCAGCCAATATTTTAGAAGTGATTAATTTTGAGCAAATGAAATTTAACGAAGACGCTTTAAAATGAATGCAGTAGAAATTGAAGAGGCGATATCATTATTATCGGAACAAGATTTTGATCCGTTTGAATTTCCGTATGCTTTTCTGGAGGCTTATTATAGAGGGTAGCTTAGATGATTATTACTATGACCTTAAATCGGCAGAATTGAAGAGGAGGTAAGGAAATTCGAATTTTTCAATAACCTGAA
>JBBDSB010000108.1:0-1783 GCA_040905205.1 Cyclobacteriaceae bacterium | reverse complement strand
GCCCAGGTGGGCCCACAAGTCGCTTAGTTTTCTAAGCGACTTTTTTTATTTGAATGTAAAATTGAAGATGCACTAGACCTTCCAGGTTTTTGAAACCCGGAGGGTATTATTTTTACGGACAATACCCAAAGTTTTGGATATTGTCTGTAAGGCCATACCGTGCTCACGGTGGCCGATAATTTGTTTTAATCTAATCATGTTTATCGTTGTTCCGGCCATATTTTACAGTTAAAAATGAACCGGAAAGCAAACGATAACTGAACAAATCCAATGATCAGTACTGCCGTTCGGTCTATATTGACCACTGAGAAGTATTGGTCAGCATGGCCGGAATGGCAGTGGTCAACACCACCGGAAAAGCCCTTTGGAAACCTTGAAAATTCCCTAAATAGGGATGGTCACAATCGCCGGATTAAAGTGGTCAGCATAATAGGAACAGGTGGTCAATATGAATGGGAAACTACAGTTCTGAGTTCTTGCCGACAAACATCATCCAAATGGAAAAACTTAAATGCCCATTGAAAAGCACCGGCTTTCCCGAAAATATTCGGAAAAGGCTGTCCAATACAGTTAAAACCGCAACCTTCGTAGCTTTAATGAAATAGTTAATTTTAGTTAGATTGCGATTAAAACGCTTTACGATAGAGGGCATTAAAATAAGTGCTCGTTCTAGGAAAATTTTATCTTTTGAGATTTGTTTTGGCGCTTATGTTTTATTGACCGTAAAAACGAAAGAAAATTGTTTTCTATTAGTGAACTTTATTCTACCTTTAGATGTGTTTAATGTTATTACCCGCAAAACCTTATTGGAGTACACTGACAAATATCCAAAAGCCACATCCGCACTCTTTGAGTGGTATCATGAAATCTTGAGATCCGATTTCAACAATTTTAATGAACTTAAAGCGGCTTATGGAAATGCGAGTTTGGTGGGCGATGACCGGGTTGTATTCAATATCATGGGAAACCATTACCGCTTGGTAGTTAGAATTGTTTTTGATTTCAGGGCGGTACAAATCAAATGGTTTGGAAACCATAAAGAATACGATAAAATCAATGTTAACACAGTGGCCTATAAAAAAAGATGATATGGAGCTCCATGTAATTAAATCAGAACAGCAATACGACAAATATCTTGATTGGTTAGATGAGATGTTTGACAAGGGAATAAAACCTGATTCCCCTCAAGGCAAAAAGGTAGAAGTCTGCCTGGTATTGATCAAGGATTATGAGGACAGAAATTTTCCTATCCCTCTTCCTGATCCTATTGAGGCCATTAAATTGAAAATGGATGAATTAGGTTTAAAAAATAAAGATTTTATTGGCAAAGTGGGGAGCAAAAGTTATGTTTCCATGATTTTAAGCGGCAAAAAGCCATTGACCCTGGAACTGGCTAGAATATTCCATAAAGAATTGAATATTCCTGCCGATATACTACTTTCCTAAGTCAAAATATTAAATGAGGTAACAGCCATCCGGAACCCGTCAAGGGTAATATGAACGGCCTGCAGCAGGCACAACACAGGCCGCCCTTCGGTGAACCTGTCTGACTTGTTGGTCTGGATTTAAGAGCTGATAAAACAAAAAGAATATTCAATACGATTAAAAGGCAACTGGTCTGAATATGGACCTTAAGCAGTGATTAATTTTCCGGCACAATAGTCTTCTCCTTTATAGAGGATTTAGGAGAGGTCAGGCTCCAACACCATCAAAACGTATTTTTTATTTGCGGCAAAAGTAGCTGGGTCTACTACATCTAAATTTTTGTTTAGTTTACTCTTGA
>JBBDSB010000107.1:0-1783 GCA_040905205.1 Cyclobacteriaceae bacterium | reverse complement strand
CCTGGTTGCACGGGCGGAGAGATTCGAACTCCCATCAACGGTTTTGGAGACCGCTATTCTGCCATTGAACTACGCCCGTTTGATTTCCGCCTTCCAATTCAGGATTGCAAAAGTAGTGATTCAAGACCAAATAAACAAATGCGATTCCGAAAAAATTCAGAATCGCATTTATTACTATTGGAACAATTTTCGATTAATCCAGAATTTCAGTTACCTGGCCTGCCCCTACAGTTCTACCACCTTCACGAATGGCAAATCTTAATCCTTTTTCAAGGGCAACAGGGCTGATCAGGGTCACCTCAATGGTGATGTTATCACCAGGCATCACCATTTCAACGTTTTCCGGAAGTTTGATTTCTCCGGTAACGTCAGTAGTCCTTAGGTAAAACTGGGGACGGTACCTGTTAAAGAATGGTGTATGACGACCTCCTTCTTCTTTGGAAAGCACATAAACTTCTGCCTTGAAATGGGCATGAGGTTTAACAGAACCAGGCTTACATATGATCATGCCTCTTTTGATCTGGTGCTTTTCAATTCCCCTAAGCAACAAACCAACATTATCACCAGCTTCACCACGGTCCAAAATTTTACGGAACATCTCTACTCCGGTAACAGTGGATTTGAGGTTTTCTGCACCCATACCAATGATGTCAACACTTTCTCCGGAGTTAACAACACCTCTTTCTATCCTTCCGGTGGCTACAGTACCCCTACCGGTAATGGAAAATACATCTTCAACAGGCATAAGAAAATCCTTATCAATGGCCCTTTCAGGAATTGGAATGTGATCATCCACCGCTGTCATCAATTCCATAACGGTATCTTCCCATTTCTGCTCGCCATTCAAGGCACCAAGTGCAGATCCGGCGATAACAGGAATATTGTCTCCGTCGAATTCATAAAAAGAAAGTAATTCTCTTACTTCCATTTCTACCAGTTCAAGAAGCTCAGGATCATCTACCAAATCCACTTTGTTCATGAATACCACCAAAGCCGGTACACCTACCTGACGGGCAAGAAGGATGTGCTCTCTGGTTTGCGGCATAGGTCCGTCAGTTGCTGCTACTACAAGAATAGCACCGTCCATCTGGGCAGCACCCGTTACCATGTTTTTCACATAGTCAGCGTGTCCCGGACAATCAACGTGAGCATAATGTCTTTTCTCTGTTTGATACTCTACGTGTGAAGTATTAATAGTAATACCTCTTTCCTTTTCTTCCGGTGCGTTGTCGATGGAAGCAAAGTCTCTTAATTCAGAAAGACCCTTTCTTGCCAGTACAGTGGTAATGGCAGCGGTCAAAGTAGTCTTACCATGATCAACGTGACCAATTGTACCTATATTAACGTGGGGTTTGGAACGGTCAAAGGTTGCTTTTGCCATGCTTGAAAATCCTCTGTTTAGTTAAAGATTAAATTTCGTTTTTTTTTTAAAATGTTCAGAGCCAACGACGGGATTTGAACCCGTGACCTCTTCCTTACCAAGGAAGCACTCTACCCCTGAGCTACGTCGGCTATTGACATCCAGTTTATGCTCTATAAAAGCATAGAGCGGGAGACGAGGCTCGAACCCGCGACCTGCAGCTTGGAAGGCTGCCGCTCTACCAACTGAGCTACTCCCGCTTATTAAATTGAATACAAAAGATTAAAATTTATTGAAGTAAAATATACATCCTTCGTATTTTCTTGGTATCAAAATATGGTGGGGGAAACAGGATTCGAACCTGTGAAGACATAAGTCAACGGATTTACAGTCCGTCCCAGTTGGCCGCTTTGGTATTCCCCC
>JBBDSB010000106.1:0-10845 GCA_040905205.1 Cyclobacteriaceae bacterium | reverse complement strand
GTGACTGACTGGCAAAATATACTTCATCTAGAATCGAACTCAGGTTATTAATAAAAAACTGATCCAACTTGCCTTTTTTACAACGATTCATAATCCGTAAAAATAAATTTTTATAAGGGCATGGGTAAAGCATAAGGCAATAAAAATCATACTAAAATTAAACATCTCGCTGAATTTCGTGAATCTATGGTGTGAAAAAGCAGCGGATTTATTTGGATACATCAGTGTTTGTGGGATATTTCGATGCTGGAATGAAGCAGGCAAAAAAGACAGAATAGCCATGTAATAATTTTCATCGTATTTGGTTATAAACCTGGAACCGTGGGAAGAACAATATGACTGGGCCGGGGTCCTCCGTGGTGGATGGTCTGTTGGGCGGTACGTACCTCGTCACTGCTTCCCAGCGGTTTGCCGGTATTGGGGTTTCTATCAAACTGGGGGAAATTGCTAGAGGTAATGTCAATTCTAATCCTATGCCCCGGGAGAAAAACATTGGCGGTACCCGTCATTTCAATTTCAAACTCATAAACCTGGTTTGGGGTCAGAAGGTTGATTTTGTCCAATCCATCTTTAAATTTTGCCCGGAGGATTCCCTCTGAAATGGGAATGGCTTTTCCATCGGGGTAAACATCCACCAGTTTTACCATCCAGTCAGTATCCAGGCCATCTGTTGCTGCATGTAGTTTCATCTTAACCGGGCCTGCAATCGTTAAAGGTTCAGAAAGGAAATCACTTGTATACACCAATACATCATTTCGTCTTTCCAATATCCTTTGGTCTTTTGGGCCGGTAATGGTGGGGGTGCCGCAGCAGTTGTTGCCGCCATAAGTAGGCACTGGATTGTTGGGGTCATATACGTAAGTATCCATTCCCTCCTTGGCTGGTTTTTCAAAAGTCAATTTTCCACCACCCCTAAGTGAATTCGCAGAAGTTTCAGCTTGAAGATAAAGTGCTTTATAATTGGTTTCTGGAATCGGCCAGTCATTTTCGGATCTCCATTTGTTTTCCCCCATATAAAAGATTTTTACGGGTTTTTCTTCCTTCAATCCGTTTTTTTCACCCTTTAGGTAATGGTCATAGTACTTTAGTTCTTCTTCAAAAATATCCACAAAGGCATCAGGTCCAAAATCCATATCCCCATAAGAGGTGGAAGGACCGTGTCCCCAGGGACCGATCAACAATTTGGTCCCTTTTCTGGCAGCAGCGGAGCCCCCTTTGTTTTTCAAACCTATGTAACCATTGATCGTTCCCATCAGAAAAACATCAAACCAGCCACCAGTATTATAGGCCGGTACAATAATTTCTTCAAACCGCTCCTCATCGCTTATGGCTTTCCAATAATCATCGTAACTTTCATGTTCTATCCAATCCCTGTAATGCTGAACCGTATCCCCCGCACTTTTAAGATCTCCATCTTTAAGCGGAAGGTAATAAAGAAGGTTTTCATATTTTAATTCTTCCGGTGTATACGCCGCCGTATGCCAAAACTGGGGCAGCATAATTCTATTGGGCATCCTGACAACTCCCCAACCATAATTAAAACTAAGCCTGTAGGCCCCTCCCATTGTTAACCAGTTGGCGTAAATATTGGTGGAGGCGACCGAGGGGAAAATTGCCACCAAACTTGGTGGTGCCTGGCTGGCAGCCGCCCACTGATTATGTCCAAGGTAGCTTCCTCCCTGCAGGGCTACCTTGCCATTGGAAAAATCCAATGCAGCTGCCCATTCTACTGTATCATGCCCATCCTCCGCTTCATCTCTAAAAGGCTCCCATTTTCCATCGCTTTCATACCTTCCCCTCACATCCTGGACAATGCCAACATAACCTCTTTGTGCAAACTTGATCATTCTTTCGTGATGGACTCCCTCCCTTTGCACCCCATAACAGGTTCTCGTAAGGATAACCGGAAATTTTCCGGCCTTTTTGGGCAAATAGATATCGGCTCTCAGAATTACTCCATCCCTCATCTTTACCGGCTGGTTTCTTAGTATCCTAATTTCGTTCAATACAGGATCTATTTCAGGTTCAAGGTTCTTAGGTATAAGCCCTGTCGAAATAAATAAAAATAAACCCATTAATAATCCCATACCTGAGCGGTAGGTAAAAAAGAATAAAGGCCGGTTGACGAAATTATTGGAGAATTGTTTATTGCTGAAATTCATTGGTATTAGTTTCTAGTAGAATTTTAGGGATATGAAAGAAATTAATGATGCAATAATGGGATTATACAACAGCTTGCTGCAGTACCTCTTTCACCCGTTTTGCCACTGTTTTATCCTGGCCTTTGGTTAACATAAATACTGTCAGTCTTAAATATTTTTCATCCTCCCAGGAAATGGTTTCAATGGATGGAGAACCCGTGCGTAACTGTTCCCCAAACTCCTTGGCCGTAAGTTTGATTTTACTTTCGTCCCATTTGATCTTCAATGATGGGTTATGGTTGGCAATTTCCGGAATAAAAACCTCTGTTTCTACCCCGGGAATGGAATGAATGGCATTGTCTATTACAGCGATGCGGCTTTCCCAAATTTTCCATTCTTTTTCATGATCCCGTTGTATGTAGTTTTCCAAAGCCACATACATGCCTAAAATTTCCTCTTTATTCACTTTTTGTCCCCTGCCAATATTGCCACCACGTGGAGGAGCACTTAAACGGGCTGCCTCAATCAGATGTTTTTTCCCCATCAATATGCCGGCACTTTGGGGTCCGCATATTGCTTTGCCACCGGATATGGCCACCAGGTCAAAACCCATATCATTGTATTTCCAGAGATTTTCCACAGGTGGTACATCTGCGGCAATATCGTTCATGGTTGGGATATGGTGTTTTTTTGCTATGGCTATCCATTCTTCATGTTTGATCTGGCCATAAGGGGCCTCCCTGTTTAAAAACCACATCATGGCTGTTTTATCACTGATTGCCCTTTCCAACTCTTCAGTACTTTCTATGGTTACCAGCTTTACACCGGTATTGGTAAGGGCGTGGTGGTAGCCATTGGCATGGCTTTTTTGGAGAATAACTTCGGTTTTCATTCCTGTCCCTTCCAAAAAGGGAAGTAGGGCGGCCTTTTTGGAATCTTTGCCGGTAAGTACCCCTGCAGTGCCCAGAACCAGGGCAGACCAGCAGCCTGCAGTGACCATGGCACCTTCTGCCCTGCAAAGTTCTGCTATTTTCTCCCCTACCCTATCCTGCACATCATCCAGGAGCACATATTCCTTGGCAGATGAATTAATGGTTTCCATGACCTCATCCGGCATCAGAGAGGCGGTCATGGAGGTGTAGTTACCCGCTGCATTGATAAAAGTCCTCAAACCCAATTCCTTTATCAAATTCCTTTTTTTTACTTCTCTGGTAGCGGACATTGCCACAGGAATGGCCCCTCCGCTACCAATTACCCCCCCTAAAATTGGGAAAGCAGATAACTGTTTTAATAATTTTCTTCGACTTATCATTACTATTAAATTAATCAGACCTTAAAATAGGATTTAGATTGAACATATTAAAGTGAAATAATTTTAACGGTTGCCAAATCCTGGATCCCACCATACTGTGCTGGTCAGAAGGTTACCTACGTCCTGTCTTTCATAAGCCTCATAAAAATTTTCTTCATTCAAGGTTATTTCCGAATCCGGTATGATCAACCTTCTGGGAATGGTCCCTCCAGTGATGTTTCCTGGGTAATTGGTGGGAATTAATGTGGGATAACCCGTTCTTCTCCAATTGGCAAATATTTCATAATTATCCAGCATTAAGGATACCCATTTTTGGGTACTGATCTGTTCCAATTGCTCTTCAAAGGACCCGTCGGTTTTAAAAGGATTTCTATTTAAGTACGATTCAATTTTATCATTGGATATGAAACCATCATCACCAAATAAGGACCAATGTCTCATGCCTGCTCTAACTGCATTATTATAGGCCTCCTGCACATTTCCGGTATACCAACCCCGGATCCCTGCTTCTGCCAGCAATAAATATACCTCAGCATTAGTCATAGTCAATATCGGACTGGCATAATTCAGGACAGTATTTGGATGGGGCTCAGAGTAAGTGAAAAAATCATCTGGTTCTCCAAAAAAGGCACCGTTCTTCAGCCCTTTTTGAACTGCGGTTGCGGTGTCATATAGAAAACCATTGCCATCGGGAGCATCATACCAGACCACAGCAATTGCATTCAATCTTGGATCCAGGGTATTTTTCAGGTGATTTATAAACGTCTCTGCATATTTTCCACCCTGTGTATTGCTCTTATTTGCCTGGGGGTCCTGGTAATCCTGGATCAGTAACCTTGCCGCTTTTGGATTTCTGCTATGTTCGATTTGCCCATCTACAAAATCAACCTTCGCAATGTCTTCATCCTGCAAAATTAAATCGCCGGAAATGGCTTTCCTCACCCATTCCTCTGCCATATCTGAACGAACTTCTGTCAATCTCATTGCCAACCGAAGCATTAGGGAATTGGAAAATTTTTTCCATTGATCAATATTGCCATCGTAAAAAAGATCTGAGCTTTCAAAGGTAGGCAAGGAAGGGTTAAAGGCATTTGCCGCTTCCTCCAATTCTTTTAACATATCCGCATAAATGGCTTCCTGTTGATCATATTTTGGCATGATATTCCCATCCAAAACATTTAAAGCATCGAAATAAGGTACATCCCCATGTATATCTGTTACGATATGGAACAGGTAAACCTTCCAAATTCTTGCGGCCGAAAGCAGATTAATAAGAGCAGGATCATTTTCCACGTTTCGGATAACCCTTTCATTTTCATGCAACGCCGTATTATAGACTGCCCAGTGGTTTCTGGCCATACTTTCATTGAAATATTTATCCCCTGTTCCCCGCACCTCACTATGTGTGGCAAATTGCTGCATGGCCTGGGCTAAAATATAATGTTGGCCATCACCGACCTCGGAAAAATTAAATGCACAGCCCACCAATTGGGAATTGGTAAACAGATATTGCGGAACTACCTCTTCATAGGCATTCGGATTTTTATTCAATTCAGAAAGATCCGTCAAATCGTTGCAGGAAGCCATAATGACCGCCAACGCAATCAATATCATCTTGTTAATTTTTAATATTTTTTCCATTGTTTTAATCAATTTGAGTGAATGGGTGAAATTATTTCTATTACCGCTAAGTGTTAAAAATTGACCTTCAGATTAAATCCTACTTCTCTGGTTCTGGGAAGCATGACACCGGCAAAATTCTGGTTATTGCTGTTTGGATCAAATCCCTGTTCGGGATCAAAGTGATCTGAATTCCTGTATAGTATGGCCAGATTGCGGGCAACCACTGATATGGAAGCACCATTCAACTTTACAAAACCTAATTTGCTCACTGGAATATTGTAATTGATAACCATTGCCCTAAGCTTCACAAAGCTGCCATCAATCATAAAATTTTCAGCATATCGACCATCGTTATTATAATAGGTGGACATAAAATTGGCGGGCCAGGTTTGGGTAAACTCTGCACCATTTTGGTCTACACCGGAATAAGTAAGTCCTTCATCCCTTCCTGGCAATGTCTCTTTAAGCAAGCCGAACCGCCACATGTACTGTTTGTTCTGGGAAAAGAACTGGTTTCCGAATTTACCATCAATAAGAACATTAAAAGAGAAATTCTTATAGCTAAATGTGTTCTCAAAACCCATGGTATAGGGAGGAACGCCTATTCCCAAAGGCTGAACCGGCCCCAATTGTGCGTACCTGCTCACACTATTGTAAATTTTAGTGCCGTCTTCGGTATAGGAATAACTTCTGCCGAAACGGGTACTGGAGTCTTTTCCCAATAGGCTACTGGCACCCGTAGCCTGACCTGCCGCAAGGGTGATCACCCTGTTTTGGTTATATCCCATATTATAACTAACATTCCAGGTAAAGTTTGATGTTCTTATCGGTACTCCTGTTAACAACAATTCAATGCCCTTATTTTGAATTTTCCCTACATTTAATAAGGTAGAAGTGGCACCTGAGGAAGGAGCAATTCCCGTGGAGACGATATCATCTCTGTTAATTCGTTGGTAAAGGGTGAAATCAATTCCAAACCTGTTGTCATAAAACTGGGCATCTATTCCTATTTCGGAGGTGGTAGAGGTAAGAGGCCTTAGATCAGCATTGGAGATGGCACTGGAGGACGTCTGAACTGGCACCCCCATGTGGCCACCTTGCCGAAATCCGTACAGCTGATTGATGGCATAAGGCCCAACCGTGGCACTTCCGACCTCAGCCCAAGAACCCCGGAGCTTAGCAAAATTGATTGCTTCAGGTAAATCCCATAAATTGGATAATATGACACTGCCCCCCGCTGAGGGATAAAAGATATTGTTATTTCCAGGATTCAGGGTGGAAAACCAATCCTGTCTGGCGGTCAAACTGAGGTAAAACGTTTCTTTGTAGTTAAAATCAGTAGATGCAAAAACAGAATTGGTTCCTGATCTAAAAAGCCCTTTATCTGCCACCAAAATTGCCAAGTTGCTATGGCTGATCCAATCAGGAATGATAAATTCTGAACCAACCATGGAATTGGTCGCATTTTCATCCCTTTCAAGATTAGCTCCGATCATGGTTGCAAAATTGAAATTTTTCCCGAAAGAGGTATTATAATTGGCAATCAGACGGGCATTGGTACGTGCCTGTTCTTCCCTTAAGGCCCTATAAGTACCCAATGGCCGGAAAGCAGTTCCAATGGGATAAAAATCTTCACCATTCCAACTGTTAAAATCCCTCATAAAATCGCCTTTTATAAATAAGTTGGGCAAAAGGTCGTAGGTAAGGCTAGCTTGGGCAATAACACGGTTTCTTGTATCACTATTGCCCATCCTGTCTCTTGCAAAATAGGGATTGGTAGCCTGATTAACATGTTGCCATTCCACTTCCTGACCAGTTTCCGGATCATATCCAGGTGCAAGATTCCGAACATCAACAGTATTGGCCAGCAAATAAACGCCCCAGGCCGAATTGGTACCTACATATCCTACACCTGGTCTGTTTGTGCCCTTTTCATAGTTATACTGGATCTGTGTATCAAAACTCAGTTTTTCACTCAAAAATGCTTTGAGATTCAGGTTGGCAGTTTGACGGTTATATCCTGATCCTTCCACAATAGCCTGGGAACGAAGATCTGACAGAGAAAATCTGTAAACCACACCTTCATTGCCCCCTGATAGGGAAAGGGTATTGACCAAATTCGTACTTTGCCTGTAGAAATTTTGGATATTGTCCTTAACATACACTGGAGAATAAGGTCTCTCAACCCCATCAAATTGAACATAAGGTTGACCATCCATTTTTTCTCCAAAGGACAAACGTCCAGTGCTTATGGCTTCTCCTTGGTTTCTTGGGCGGATACCCAAACTTCCCTGTCCATATTCATACTGATAATCCGGAAATATATTGATAGTACCGACAGTAAAATTGGAATTTAATTCTATACCCACGCCCTTTTTCTGCCTTGTTCCCTGTTTCGTGGTAATAAGAATTACTCCATTAGCAGCCTGACTGCCATAAAGGGCTGCAGCGGCACCTCCTTTCAATACACTGATCGTTTCTATATCATCCGGATTAATACTTGAAATTCCGTCCCCAAGGTCTGTTGTGGCACCGTTTGCCTGGTCCCTAATTGTATTTGGGCTGTTGGAAATCGGCATTCCATTGATCACGTATAAAGGTTGGTTGTTGCCGCTTAATGAACCGTTGCCACGGATCACTACTCTACTTGAACTTCCAGGGCCACTTGCCATGCTTGTTGCATTAACCCCGGCAATTTTTCCGGTAAGAGAGTTCGCTATATTGATTTCCCGGGATTGTGTGAATTCCTCTCCCCTGACCTCAGTTACTGAATAAACCAATGACTCTCTTTTTCTCTCCAAACCAAAGGCAGTAACCACCACTTCCTGTAGTGCCTGGGATTCATTTGCCAAAGCAATATTGATTACCGACCTTCCGTTTATAGGGATTTCCTGTGAGGTATAGCCTATAAAGGAAAATACCAATATCCCATTATCTTCAGGAGTATTTAAACTGTAATTGCCATCCATATCGGTAATGCTGCCAACATTGGTCCCTTTAAGCAAAACAGTAACACCAGGTAGAGATTCCCCGTCTTCGGAAGTTACTTTACCCCTGATAGAAAAGTCCAATTTAATTTTTTTTAACGCTATTGCGCTAAAATCCATTCTTCTAGCCCTCTCATTTTTCTTGGGAACAAAAACAGCTTCCGGTTTTTTGTCGGTGATGACATAAAACCTTTCACCCATTTTGCTAAAAGTGAGATGGCTGTTGGCAAACATTTCCAATAACTGGTTTTCTATGGTTCCGTGTTTGAATTTGGTGCCCACAGGGATTTTCGTATCCAACAAATCACTGTTGCAAACTATGGAAACCTTGTAATGGAATTCAAGCTCTTTGATCGCTGTTTTTAGGCTTTTTGAGCCGCTTGACTTTTGAGAAGAAATCTGGGGATTTTCCTCCCTCAAGGCCAATTCCTGCGACCAGGAGCCAGCAATTGAAAATAACAGAAGTAATAGTAAGCAGGTAGTTTTTTTTATGATATCCATATTTCTTGAATGTTAGAGGTGTTACATAAATGGTAATTTGATTCTATTTTATTCAATTAGCACTGTGTTTCCTTTTATGGTGATTTTATTGTCCAGGCTTTTCGCCAATCCATTTAGCAACATTTCAATGTTATCGCTTGGCGCAGAACCGTAAAGCTTTTTGGTCAATATTCGCTCATCAGTTACCTTCACCTTTAAACCATAAGTCGATTCTAAAATAAATTTAATTTCATTTAAGGAGGTGTCATCAAAAATCAGCCTGTCATTACGCCAAGAGGAATACTTATCAGTATCCAGACCTTTTTTAATGAATACCGCTTGGTTTTCAGAATATTCCACCAGGTCTCCAGGCTCCATGTAAATATTTTCTGCTTGGTTTTCCTTTTCAAGATTCAATTTTATTTTTCCGGATGAGAGGACAACCCTGGTTTTTCCTTCCCTATTGGAAACGTTAAATTCTGTACCCAGAACTTCAACATGAAATTGGTCAGAAACATGAACTAAAAATTTTTGATGGTCTGCTTTATATTTTATAGAAAAATATGCCTCTCCTTTTAGCCAAATCTCCCGTGTATCCATATCTCCCCAGTTGGAGGAATACCATATTTGGGAATTGCCGTTTAAATTAACTATGGAGGAATCAGGTAAAATAATTCTTTTGGTTTTTCCAAAGTCAGTAGTGTACCTTATAGGCTTTTCTGTCCAAAAAAAGAGAAATATGGCATAAAAAATTAAAATACCGATTGAAATTGCCGCAAATTTTCTCCAATGCTGAAAAAATGAATTAGTTGGAATTCTGGATTTGGAAGACTGAGTAGCCACTAAATTTCTTCCTTTAGGACGTGGAGGCTGCTTTTCCTTAATGGTATTTTTAATCCTTTTGAAAATCCTTCGGGAATTAATTTCCTCATCGCTGCTTTTCTCAAAATCTATTGAAAGCACAATAAGTCTTGCTTGCTCAATTATGGCCGCATTTTCTGCATTTTCATTTTGCCAGGTTTTCCAGTACTTATCCAGTTCAGGATTAGGGCTGTTTACCCAGGATATAAATCTTTCTTCACAAAGAAGATCCCTGACAGAATAGTTTTTTGAATCCATGAAGAGACATTGGTTAATAGAGTGACTTGGATTTAAGTTGTTCTATTATATAGGGGAGTGTTTTTCTGGTATTACCTCAAAAACTCCAAAAAATTTATTTTATTTTTAAAAATATGGTTTGAGAATTGGCAATGGTGGTTAACCCAACCAAATCAGTAAAAAATATATTTTTTCTATGTGTAGTTTCAGGATATCGATGGCTCTGTAAATTAGGGTATAGGTGGATTTTACACTAATTGAAAGTAGATCTGCCACTTCTTTAAAGGACAAATTATCGTAAAATTTTAAGGTTATTGCCTCTTTCTGGCGTTTTGACAAAAAATTAATTGCCTTCTGCAGCGATTCTTTCTGTTGTTCTGAAGCTTCATTGGTTATCAGATGGAATTCCGGTGACAAGACAATTTCAAAATCATGTTCCCCTCTTTTAAGTTTGTTGGTAACAATTCGCCTTTCCCGGGTTAAATTATAAACAATTTTTCTTTTTAATGCTTTAAATAAATAGTGCTTTATTGAAAATGCCTGGCCAATACTACTCCTCTGTTTCCAAAGCTCTACAAATACATCATGAATACTATCTTCAATCAATTCCTTGTCAGAAGTAATCCTTTCTCCATAGTTATACATGGATAGGATGTATTTGTTATAGATTTGAGCAAATGAATCCTCATTTCCCTGTCTGAATTCAATCCATAATTGTTGCTCATTTTCCGGCTCCTTCACCTTTTGTAAACTAAGATTACCTGGGGTATTTTTAGAAATTTCCCCAATTTTCCAGGTGCCTTCCATTAAGCCGTGTTGATTTGTTTTTTGAAATTTTCTGTTTTCTTTTTCAGGCAGTCCCATAATTATTGATTTGATAATTTTCCTGTTATTCAAAAAATAAAGGAAATCGGTTATAAGGGTCCTGTTAATTTATATAATCCCGAAACCCGGTATTTTATATTTTACCAATTTGGGGAATAATATTATTAAACATCGAAAATGTTAAGATTAAATCAGGGTCACAATATCTTTATTCTGTAATGAATAACAGCTTTTAATTTAGGCGGTAAAAAATTAAAATAAAAATTTATTAATTGATTTTTTCAAATCTCCTTTTATTAGTGCTTTTTACATAAATTGAATCTGGGAATAATTTAATTGGTTTCCGCTTTTAAGGATTATTGGTTTCCTCCCCAATTAT
>JBBDSB010000105.1:0-1785 GCA_040905205.1 Cyclobacteriaceae bacterium | reverse complement strand
ATAAGTTCAAGCTTTATGAGTCCAATGGGGTCCGGGAATATTGGATCATTCATGCTGAAACCCAAGATTTGCTAATCTATAGCCTTACTAATGAAAAATATGTCCCTTCACTTCTGCTTACCTCCGGAGATGTGGTGGAGTCAAAGGTGATCAAAGGGTTTAAACTGGATTTGGAGGAGTTTTTTGGGGATATCGAATAGTGTTTAAAACCTAGGCCCAAAAGTGATAACAAACTGCTAAATGGTTGGCAATTTCCGGAAGCTGAAAAAAATCTTCTGGCAGCACGGCCGTGAAAAAGACCAGCGGTTTTTTTACCTGATTCAAAGGGAGTATGCCATGGAAGTGGCCAAACTCCGGGATATTCTCTATCTTTGGATCATCTAAACCGATGATAAAGGCCGCTTTCCCGAAAGCGATGATGCCTTGGAAGCTGTTCTTGACCGATGGGGTGACAATGCGGTAAACAAGGAATACGACAGGGTGAGGGATAAAGGGCAGGAAAGTAAATAGCACAAGTTCCATATCAGATGAAAACTCCAGAATTCTCAAAACATAAAAATAAAAACATGAAATTTCTTCTTTATGTTGTAATATACTTGCTTTCAATAAATTTAAGTGCACAATCCGGCACTAAAACTGTCTGGCTGGATGAGTTGGACACAAGCAATGTAACCCAGGATCTTAATGAACCGAAACGAAAAGCTCCATTAAAAGCTTTAATTGTTGACGGACAGAACAACCATGCTGTATGGCCGAAATCTACCATAATGATGAAGCAGTACCTGGAAGAAACAGGGCTTTTTCAGGTAGATGTTTACAGAACCAAGTTTACCTGGGGAGGAGACAGGGAAAAGAAGTACCTTCCCATGGCTGGGGTTGGAGAAACAACAGATTTGGAAAACCCGCAATATGATCCGGATTTCGCCCCAATATTCAAGAATTATGATGTGGTGATTTCAAACTTCGGCTGGAAAGCTGCAAATTGGCCGGAGAATACCCAAAAAGCATTGGAAAATTATATGTCCTCCGGCGGTGGGTTTGTGTCAGTGCATGCCGCAAACAATTCATTTCCTGACTGGCTGGAATACAATAAAATGATAGGCCTTGGAGGCTGGGGTGATCGTACCGAAAAAGATGGACCTTATGTGTATTATAATAACGAAGGCGAACTGATACGTGATCCTACTCCAGGAAAATGTGGCGCTCACGGACCAGGTCATATTTTTCCCGTCACACTTCGTATAAATGATCATCCCATCACCCTTGGAATGCCGGAGGTATGGCTAACCACTAAGGATGAATGTTATGCCCAATTACGCGGCCCGGCCGAAAGTTTGACCATATTGGCTACAGGTAAGGATGTTTCAGGCAAAGCTCCTACGGATCGACATGAACCAATGCTGATGGTGGTTGACTACGGCAAAGGCCGAATTTTTCATACTACACTGGGACATGATGATTACTCCATTGAAAGCGTGGGTTTTATCATCTCATTTTTAAGGGGAGCGGAATGGGCCGCAACAGGAAAGGTTACCATACCCATACCTCATGATTTTCCTACTGCTGAAAAATCAACCAGCAGGGACTTTAAGCTGAAAATTGATCATCAATAAAAAACCTAAATCAGCCTCCTGTCAGCAGCATCTTTTACTTCAGGCCCAATGGTGGCATCAATAAAATCATTGGGGTGGTTGGTCTGGGTGATGCGGTGTGGCATCTAAAAGGTCGTTCCCGTGGGCTGCCTTCCCCTTAAGGGGATTGAGGGGCGAGCGGAGGTAATTGTCC
>JBBDSB010000104.1:0-1788 GCA_040905205.1 Cyclobacteriaceae bacterium | reverse complement strand
CCAAGATTGGTTGTAATATCATCAAAACCAGTTATTCTTGGAAGGCTCCGCTCCATTAACAAGTCAATGGTGGTCATATTATAGGCATCCAAGCTGGCATTGATCCTGCCTTCCAAAAAACCAATGTCAACGCCTATATTATATGCCTCTGTTTTTTCCCAGGAAAGAGCAGGATTGGCCAAGGAGGAATTGTAAACACCAACCAGTACCTGGGAACCGTTCGAATATATGTTTTGCGAAAGCCTTGCAAGTGAGGAATAACGCCCAATATCCCGATTTCCATTAATCCCCCAAGATATTCTAGCTTTTAAGTTATCTATTACATCACTTGAGAAAAAGGTTTCATCAGAAACCCTCCAAGCAAACGCTAAAGCAGGGAATATGGCCCTTGGATTTTCCTGACCAAAGGCTGAATATCCATCTCTCCTTACTGATGCAGTCAGTAAATATTTTCCCAACAAAGTATAATTTAACCTCCCCATCAAAGCATCACCTGTGGAATAAACATCATTATTGTTGACAAGGTGATTGGTGGCAAATTGTAATCCATGAAAGGAAAGGTTTTGGTTTGGATTAAAATTTTCACCACTTTGAAAGGAAAGCCAACTTTGAAATTTTTCTATATTGTACAAAAATGTAATATCAAAGTTGTGGATGCCAATTTCCTTGTTCCATTTTAGCAAGTTGTCCACCATCCATTCATAGGTCTGCCCATCCTCACGTGTTCCATATCCCCTGTTCCTTGTCTGCCCACCGATAATTGTTTCGGAATTCCAGAAATTATGATCTTTAACAAACTCAAATCTTGGCTGATAGGATAATCTATAATTAATCCCAAATGGTAATTCAACCTGGGCATAAATGGCAGTAAATAACGTATTGATTTTTCTCAGTTTATCCTGGTACAAATGATTGATTAACGGATTTTGAGCACCCACGTAATCGTTTGGAAACCATTTTATAGATTCATCTTCCTCATACATGGACCCGTAAGGACTTGAAATAAGCATTGAATTTAAGTTGGCTGGAACATTGCTTTCGTTGCGATCTGAAAATTGGGTGTTGATCCCGACATTTAGCCAATCGGTGATTTGGGCGTCCAAATTTAACCTAGACCGGATGGTGGAAAATTCATCACCAACAACAATCCCTTCATTATCAATATACCCCAATGACCAATAATATTTTAACTTATCTGTACCTCCTCCAATGCTAATATCATAATTTTGCCTAAGACCTCTTTGCATAACCTGATTATACCAGTTTACTCCGGTTCCGGCCATATAATTTTCTACTTCAGTGGGAAAAAAGAATAAACGGTTTAACCATTCGGAAGTAGGGTCAGGATTTGGGTTATCATTTAGATTGGACCATTGATCAACAGTCATGTCGGAAGGTAGCTCATCAGGATTATGGAAATAAAAATCTGGACTCCCTGGATTTTCAAGTAATAATAGATCTCTTCTAAAATCAGTGTACTCCCTGCCATTTAGTGGCCTTACCCCACTATTGGTCACCTCTGCCATACCAACCTGGGAAGTAAAATTGATGGTTGGCTTCCCGGACTGGCCTCTGGAAGTTGTAATGAGGATTACACCCGAAGCTGCCCTGGAACCAAATACTGCTGCAGAACTTGCGTCTTTTAATATATCAACAGCTTCTATATCGTTAGGATTTATGTCTGAAATATTTCCATTAAATATAACCCCATCCAATACAATCAATGGCTCCGTTCCAGCACTTAAGGAAGTTGGACCTCTGACCTCCAAGGAACTGCCTCCTGCTGCG
>JBBDSB010000103.1:0-1795 GCA_040905205.1 Cyclobacteriaceae bacterium | reverse complement strand
ATGATAAGCCCTGATCGTCATTACCTCCCCTTTGAATCGATTGATCTCAGCCAAATCATCATGTTCTACCCTGTCAATATTATCCATAAAATCATTGGCCCTTCGAATACCCTGATAGCTGGCCTCCCATTCCGCATAAAACCTTGACGTCGCGACTGTTCCAAAACCCCTTTGGGTATCCACATTGGCATTAAAGGGATGATTGGTTAATAATAGGTCTGCAATACCATCATAGGTAAATATACCTAATCCATCCAAAGAAGGGTAAACCGCATTGGTGGCAAATTCTGCATCTTCAATGGTTTGCCAAAATATATCCGTAGATATCCGGTCATTCGGGATGGTTTCCAATAAATCGGATTGGCAACCTATGGTAAACAACCCAATGATTATAAGTGATTTTAAATTTCTCATTTTTATACAATTTTTTAGAACCGAATATTAGCACCTAAGGAATACATGCTTACCTGGGGATAATACGACCCTCTTCCTGAAGGTATTTCTGGATCCAGGTCCCATCTGTTCAACTCTGAGATGGTAAATACATTGGTAGCTCCTATAAATACCCTGGCACTTTTGATAAATACCCTCTCCGTAAATACCAATGGTAAATTGTACCCCAAAACGATGTTTTTTAATCTTAAATAGGAGGCATTAATCATTTGGGCATCCGAAGTTTGAAAATTTCTTCCATCTCCTTTAATAGGTCTGGGGAATTCCGCATCAGTCCTGTCCGGGGTCCAATAATTATCCGTATAAATGGCATGTGTAAAAGTTTCAAAAGTAGCTATTTGCTGAAAAGCACCATCCAACCTGGTTTTATGTCCGGAAGCACCCTGTAATTGTAAAAAAAGATCGAAATTTTTATACCTCAGATTCCCGTTCATTCCAAAATCATATTTTGGGAAAGACATGCCTAAATATTCATGATCGGCTTCGTTGATGATGCCATCATCATTGGTATCCAGGTACTTAACATCACCAGGAGCGGCATCTGGCCGTAGGGTTGGATAATTTTCGATCTCATCCTCGGTTTGAAAAACACCATCGGTACGGTAACCCCAATGGGAATTAATTGGTAAACCTTCCTCAATGATAAACCTGGGGCCAGTTGTACTTCCCGATATATAAGGTCCGGAATTTACCAAATCCAACACCTCGTTGTTATTATCGCTGAAATTAAGGCCAATATCATAATTCAAAGTTTGTCCTCCCCTGTAATTAAGGGAAATTTCATATCCTTCATTTTTTACCACCCCTGCATTTTGAATGGGTGCTCCAAGACCAATTAAGGCCGGAATGGGCAACTCCAATAAAATTCCATCCGTGGTCTTTTGGTAATAGTCAACCGTTAACAGGAACTTATCTTCCCAAAACCCCATATCGAATCCAATATTGATTTGATTGGTGGTTTCCCAGGTCAATTCCTGGTTGGCAAGATTGGCCTGTGCAAAACCTTGTGCGGGTTGTTCATTAAAGGAATAATTGATGGCACTGAGTGTTTCAAAAAAAGTATACAAGCCTACTGCCTGGTTGCCGGTGGAACCCTGAGAGCCCCGCAATTTGAATTCATTGATAACAGGTTTGATATTGGTCCAGAACGATTCTTCCGAAAGCCTCCAACCCGCAGAAAAGGAGGGGAAGAAGCTGTACCTGTTATCGCTGCTAAACCTTGAAGAGCCATCATATCGCCCATTTAATTCAAAGAAATACTTATCCATAAAATTATAATTGAACCTACCAAAGTAGGACCTTAATCCCCATTCGGCATCAAATCCTGTAGCATTCCTATTGT
>JBBDSB010000102.1:0-1795 GCA_040905205.1 Cyclobacteriaceae bacterium | reverse complement strand
CACCACATCGGAATCTTCCAGGGTCCGCAAGGAGCGCATGACCGCATAAAACTCAATGTCTTCCTTGACCTTGGCTTTCTTACGTATACCCGCCGTATCGGTCAGGATATAATCCTTGCCATAAAGCTGGTACCTGGTATGGATGGCATCACGGGTGGTGCCTGCTTCATCCGTCACAATGGACCTTTCCTTACCGATCAGTGCATTCAGAAAGGAGGATTTTCCGACGTTTGGACGGCCTAAGATGGCAATTTTGGGCACCCCTTCATCAGGGTCTTCTTCCCCTTCGTCAGGGAATTTCTGGATCACCTCGTCCAGCAGGTCGCCAATGCCACTTCCACTGGAGGAGGAAATAGGAAAAATGGTCTCCTCACCTATTCCCAGGGCATAAAATTCATTGGCAGTAAGCATTTTATCCAGGTTATCCGCTTTATTGGCCACCATGAATATGGGTTTCTCTGAACTTCTCAGTTCATTGGCAAAATCCGTATCCAGATCCGTAAGGCCATCCAGGCAGTCAACCACAAAGAGAATAACTGAAGCTTCTTCCAAGGCCAGCTTTACCTGCTTTCGGATCTCTTTTTCAAACACATCTTCGGACCCGGTCACGTATCCTCCGGTATCGATGACAGAAAAGTACTTCCCTCCCCATTGGGCATGGCCATAATGCCGGTCCCGGGTCACCCCGCTGAGGTTATCTTCAATGGCTTTTCTTTCCTCCACCAAACGGTTAAAAAAGGTGGATTTCCCCACATTAGGTCTCCCTACAATCGCTACTATATTAGCCATAATGTTATTTTATTTTTATTGGTCGTAACCAAATTTCTTCAATTTGCTTTTATTTTTTCTCCAGTTTTCCTCTACTTTGACAAAGGTTTCCAGGAATACCTTTTTGCCAAAAAACTTCTCCAAATCCAGTCTTGCGGCGGTGCCCACTTTCTTGAGGGCTTTTCCCTGGTCACCGATGATAATGCCCCGCTGGCTGACCCTTTCCACAAATATCAAAGCACGCATACGAATGATCTTGTCGGTTTCTTCAAATTCCTCTATGCTTACTTCTGTGCTGTAAGGAATTTCCTTTTTGTATTGGGTAAATATTTTTTCACGGATAATTTCGGAAGCAAAGAAACGTTCCGGCCGGTCACTTAGTTCTTCCTTGTCATAGAAAGGGGGGTGAAGGGGAAGCCGGTCCAGGATTTCCTGTAGTATTTTGGTCAGGTTAAAGTTTTCCAAGGCCGAAATGGGTATCACCGTGGTGACCTGCAGCCTTTCTGTCCAGTAGGCCATCACTTCTTCCAGTTTTCCTTCTTTGTTAAGGTCAATTTTATTGATCACCAAAAGCACCGGTACGCCGGCTTTATTGATTTTCTTGATGATTTCTTCAATGTCCTCGTCCGTTTCAAACAGGTCCGTTACAAACACAATAACATCAGCATCTTCCAGGGAAAGGTTCACAAAACCCATCATGCTTTTATGCAGTTCATATTTGGGCTTGAGCATACCAGGGGTGTCCGAAAACACGATCTGGTAATCGGGTTCGTTCATAATGCCCAATATCCTGTGGCGGGTGGTCTGGGCTTTGGAAGAGATGATAGACAGTTTCTCTCCCAAAAGGGCGTTCATCAGGGTAGATTTCCCTACATTGGGTTTCCCTATGATATTGACATAGCCTGCTTTGTGGTTGATTTCGGACATGGCTGGATATTTTTTTGCAAAGGTACTTGATTTTTGAGAATATGTCCTTACCTTTGTACCACAATAAAGAAAAGGCAACAAAAAACGTTTGTTTCCGTAT
>JBBDSB010000101.1:0-1809 GCA_040905205.1 Cyclobacteriaceae bacterium | reverse complement strand
ACCGATGCCTGTACGTTTCCTTCATTCTGTACATAGCCATTATGGTCTACATACCTTTGGATATTGTGGGAATCCATACCATAAGCTGCAAGACCCACCACATCTTCAGCCACTTCCAGGCCCTCACAATGGTGCTGGGTCATCACATAATCACTCACCATTCTTCTGGCTTCGCGTATATAAAGTTGGTTTTGCCAGCCATCTTCCCTTTCAAACTCATCCTTGCAAGTGCCCCATTGGGAAACTACCTTCCGGATTTTTTCAGGCATTCTGGGATGGTAAGCCAGGCTCCACATCAAACCCTTTTGATATTTTCTGTGTGCCTCTATGATTTTTTCCCTTTCTTCATAGGAGGCTTCCGGATAATCATGATTCTGACCGATAAAATCCGTGGAAAAGCCATGGTTGTTATTGGTATCCGTTTTTCGGTTGGGCATGGGGGAGTTGATCCAGGGAACCCTTGTTTCTCCGGCTTCATAATTTCGGAAAAGTAATTCGTAATTGACCTCTTCATATCCGGATGGTTTTTCGAATGGTATCCTGTTTTCCGGATGGTCTGTCAGACACATACGGAAGCCATAGGCCTGGACTTTTTTATCCCCTGTCCCATCTATACCCGGACCGCCTTCAATAATATAGGGCAACAATCCACTAGAGGGATCTCCTTTTTCGACATATGGGTCCACCCCAGGGACAAAATTGTGGTTTGCAGCATTTTTTGACGGGTTTGCTTTTAAGGTGATACTCCAATCATTAGCCTGAACGCCATTCACTGTTTCCCCATATTCATCATTGCTTTCCCTACCCACGGTATAACTGACTCCTGCCGTCGCCATCAGGTCTCCTTCATAAGTAGCATCCATAAACATTTTTCCACTAAAAATTTTTCCGCTTTCCATGGTAATGAATTGGATCCTCTCCTCCTTTTTGGTGACACCTTCCGTAGTTCTTAACAAGCGTTCACTATAAACTATATCTACTTTTTCCCCTTGCAACATTTGATGATACACTTCCAGTGCCGCTGAAGGCTCAAAAGTCCACATGGCCTCCTCTCCTGCTTCTGTTCTGGTTTGCCCTCCGTCTCTATATTCCTGGGGCTTTTGCCAATGCCAGTTCTCAGGCTGATCATAATAGACTTTGATCTGCTGGTAAAATTCTCTGGCAATACCTCCGATGGCTTGTTTGTTACCGATATCTGTTTGCCCCAGACCTCCGGTAGTCAATCCCCCCAGCCGTTGGGATGGTTCTATCAGTACGACCGATTTGTTCATTCTGGAAGCCTGTATGGCTGCAGCTACGCCTGCAGAAGTCCCTCCATATATGACCATGTCATAGGGGGGATCCTGTGAAAATCCCGGTGAAGCCATGACCATTGGCGCTAAAAAGCCAATAAGAATAAATATTTTTTTCATTTTTTTAGGTTTATTGTGGTAAGTAATAGGAATTTTAAACTTCAATCCAAATATTGTCCCTGCTCCAAAAGGGAAGCCTTCAATACTTCATAAGGCAAAGATTGAACGGTAGTCTTTTCCTCCAAAGCCAAAGCTGCCGCCAATCCTGCAGATTGACCCAGGACCATAAATACCGGCTCCATACGAATAGAACCGAAGGCAATATGGGTGGCACTTAGACAAACGGGCACCAAAAGGTTTTCAACCTCACCTTCTTTGGGCACTATGGAACGGTAACTGATAGGGTATGGGCCAGCTACGCTGCTCTGGACATTTCCCTCATTTTTCACATAGCCGTTGGCATCTACATACCGTTGTACATTGTGGGAGTCCATTCCATAGGCAGCCAAAGCAATGG
>JBBDSB010000100.1:0-1812 GCA_040905205.1 Cyclobacteriaceae bacterium | reverse complement strand
AAAGCTTGAACTTATGCTTCAATTCGGTTTTACTATTGCTGGGAGACAGGATTTCGACAATCAAGTCTGGCGCTCCGATGCAGCCCCGGTCATCCAACTTTTCCCGATCACAAATCACGCAGATATCCGGCTGAACCACATCGTGGATTTGATGATCTGCTTTGGATGCTTTCGGAAAACGCACATCGAAGGGTGCATCGTAAACTTGACAGGGATTGTCCTCTAAAAAAACATAAAGCCTCGTCAGAAGTTTTGCCGAAATACGCTGATGAATTCTTTTCGGTGCGGCCGCAGCCTTTTTAAAAACCCTCCCTTTGATCAGCTCGACCACTTCCTCCATCTGCCATGTCAGGTAGTCGGCATAGGTATAGTTGCCGTATTCCAAATTCGGTTCGTTTACATTATCAGGTTTTTGAACTTCCATGGTTTAAATATACTGAATTAGGTGACTTGTCAAAAATACTTTAACTTAATGTGGCCCAATTTTCTAACACCAAACCAGGAATCCTCTGAAATTCCTTAACATTGTTTGTAACAAGGGTCATCTTTCTGGATATTGCCTGAGCGGCAATCTGAAGATCGTATGGTCCGATGATTTGTCCTTTTCTTTCCAACTCCGCACGAATACCTCCATATGCGATGGCATCACCATCAGTAAATGGAATAAATTCGAAAGGGGAAAGGAATTGAATTAATGCATCCCCGTTCATTTTCCTCCGTTCACTTTTTGCCACACCGTAATACAGTTCAGCGATTGTGACTGAAGAAATCTTAAACATTGAAATGGAATAGGACCTGAACTTTTTCAGGACGATTTCAGGCCGCTTCTTGATAAGGTATATACAAATATTCGTGTCCAATAAATACATCAGAGCGTTTCTCTTCGTTGGATGGGAGGTTGATTTCGCCCGTCTTTGAAGAAGTCATCCGAAAATGCTGAAAGACTTTGCTCAACCGTCTCCCATGAGCTGGCTTTAGGGGTGAGTAATAGTGAAGAACCTATCCTACGGATATAGAATTGCCTTTCATCCGTATTGAATTCCTTTGGCAATCTAAGGGCCTGACTATTTCCACTCTTAAATACTTTGGCTGTCTTCTCCATAATCGTTTCGACTATTTTATATATACATTATAATATATACAAAAATACGAAATAAAACCAAAAAAGATTCGCAATGCTGTTTAAATTAAATACTTGCCTGAAAACCTTCAGCCCGCATAAGAATAAATTTCTGCCGGGAGAATGAGGTAAGGTTTTTTCCACTATTCGATATCCCCAAAAAACTCCTCCAATTCCAGTTTAAACCCTTTGATCACCTTCGACTCCACCACATCGCCAGAGGTAAACAGAAGCGAAGGGACATAGTTACCATTAGTAAGGCTATAGATGAGCAAATCCTGAGTTTCCGCATGGATGATCCAATATTCCCGAACCCCGTTCGATTCGTAAAGTTCAAACTTATGTTTTAATTCGGTTTTACTATTGCCGGGAGAAAGAATTTCGACAATCAAGTCTGGCGCTCCGATGCAGCCCCGGTCATCCAACTTTTCCCGATCACAAATCACGCAGATATCCGGCTGAACCACATCGTGGATTTGATGATCTGCTTTGGATGCTTTCGGAAAACGCACATCGAATGGTGCTGAATAAACCTCACATTTTTTCCCTTTCAGAAATCCTGCTAATCTGAAGGACAATTCGACAGATACTTTTTGATGAATCCTCTTCGGTGCAGCGGCTGCCTTTTTAAAAATTTTCCCTTTGATCAGTTCGACCACTTCCTCCATCTGCCATGTCAGGTAGTCGGCATA
>JBBDSB010000099.1:0-1821 GCA_040905205.1 Cyclobacteriaceae bacterium | reverse complement strand
CCGCCATGAGCGATGCTCCCTTACGTGGGCATGGCGGACATGATTGGTTTTGGGAACCTAACAGGGAGCATATCATATATCCCCTTGAAAAGTTGGTAAACATGTACTACAATTCTGTGGGACATAACACGACGCTAATTTTAGGAGTGACCCCCAATCCCGATGGCCTGATGCCGGCAGCAGATGTAAAACGACTTAAAGAATTTGGGGATGAAATTAACCGAAGATTTTCAAATCCAATAGCTTCTACCTCCGGTACAGGGGAAAAAATAAACCTAAAACTTCCACTAAAGGAAAATATAAATCAAATTGTTTTAATGGAAGACATTGAAAAGGGAGAGCGCGTACGAAAATTTGTTCTCGAAGGAAAAACGAAAAATGGCTGGCAAACCATATTTGAAGGTTCATGCATCGGACATAAATTTATACACAGTTTTGATGATATGGATGTTTCTGCAGTTCAGCTACATATACCAGAATCACTTGGAAAACCACAGATTTTGGCGTTTTCTGTTTATCATGTTGAAAACAAATAACTTACCTTAATTATGAAATTGAAGACTACCCTATAAATAGAATAGCAATTTGGTTAACTATTGCGGAATCTCAAGATGAACGAAAAATTTACGATTTCCCGGTTTATGCCATTATCAATTAAATCTAATTCCATGCCTTTAAAAACGATTGGTAAAAGCTTTTATTTTAATATAATGCTCTTTTGCGTTTGTTTCAATGCCGGGTTTGCCCAAACGGAAACAACAAAAAAGCCAAACATCCTTTTTGTCCTGGCAGATGATCTCGGATATCATGATCTGGGCTACACCGGAAGTCGCTTTTATGAAACACCCCATATTGATCAATTGGCCTCAGAGGGCATGATATTTACCAATGCCTACGCTTCCAGCCCCATTTGCTCTCCCTCCAGGGCAGCCATCATGACCGGAAAGCATCCCGCCAGAATTAATCTTACCGACTACATCCCCGGCAATAGGCACTACGGGCCCCATCCGGACCAAAAACTGGCATCACATCTCTTTAATTTATTTCTGGATCCGGCAGAAAAAACCATGGCAGAAGCATTTAAGGAAAACGGATACCTTACTTTTTTTGCTGGAAAGTGGCATTTGGGCGAGAAAGAGATGCATTATCCGGAAAATCATGGTTTTGATGTCAATATGGGAGGAAACCATACCGGACACCCTGCTGGTGGTTATTTTTCACCCTATAATAATCCCCAATTACCTGATGGACCAGAAGGTGAATACCTGACGGATCGCCTTACGGATGAGACTATTGCCTTTATTTCACAGAAAAGAAAACAACCGTTTTTTGCCCTACTTTCTTATTACACGGTTCATTTGCCCCTGCAAGGAAAAGCGGAAAAAGTAGAAAAGTACCAGGAAAAGCGCAATACCATGCAGTATAAGGGGGAGGGATATGAGCAACAAGATAAAACCTATATTAAAAACCACCAAAACAATCCCGAATATGCGGCCATGGTGGAGAGTATGGACGAAAACATCGGAAGGCTGATGGAGGCCCTTTCCCAAACCGGACTTGACCGCAGTACCCTGGTCATTTTCACCTCAGACAACGGCGGCATGGCCACCAGCAATATCATGGAACAAATCCCTACTTCCAATGCCCCGCTACGGACAGGGAAAGGCTATTTGCATGAAGGAGGCATCCGTGTTCCCTTGATCTTTCGGTGGCCAGGCACCATAAATGCAAGTAGCAGGAATGAAGTACCTGTAACCGGAACCGACCTTTATCCCACATTTCTCGATATGGCGGGCTTATCCGTCCTGCCAGAACAGCACC
>JBBDSB010000098.1:0-1822 GCA_040905205.1 Cyclobacteriaceae bacterium | reverse complement strand
TGGCCAGTTGTACGGAATTAGAAGAAAAGGATCCACCACCGAAAATCGGTGAAGTTCACGAGGGTGGGGTGGTAACCCATCTTTTTACTTCGTCTCAACCCGGATATGTAAAGGGGGAAGTTCACGGTATTATCGTGTCAGAAGCTGATCTAACCTTGGAATCTCAATGGGGATGCCGTGGAACAGAGGTTACAGGTACTTCACCGGCGGTAGGTAGAGGAAGGTCTAACACTGAACTCGTTTTGGCCTTTCATGATAACCTTCCTGATTACTATAATAATCCTACCCAATGCCATGAGCTAAATGATGGTACCGTGGCGGTTAACTTTGCTCGGGAATTCAACTTAAATGGCTATGATGACTGGTTCATGCCCAGCCAAAAGGAGATGAAACTTTTATATGACCGAAGGGAAGAAATCGGGGGATTTGTGGAAGAGGAGTATTGGAGTTCTTGTGAATCCAATGCCACCAATGCTTGTGTGGTGTCATTTGTAACCGGAGAAATTTTATCTGCAGAAAAAAGTGAAACAAAAAAAGTAAGGGTAATCCGATATTTTTAAGGATAATATCTTTTTTCCGTTCAATAGAATGAACGGAATCGTATAAAGTTGAATCTTATACAATTAAGGAAGGGATTGCCATTTAAGCAATCCCATTTCTTTTTATTATTGTTTTCGGGAAGGCCAAATATTTTTATTTAATGAGAAAGATTTTTCCCATTATTATTTCCTGGTTATAATGCCCCAACTTTTTTTCTCAATGCGTTTCGCATCATTTTATTTGAGGCTGTTCTGGGTAATTCTTCCAACCATTTAATGGCTGAGATTTTAAATAATGGGTTTAATTGCTCCTTCAACAATTGTTGCAATTGTTCTTTAAATTCTTCTTTCCTTTGGATCTTTTTGTCCGGAACTACAAACACTACCAAACGTTCAGGTCCTCCATCTTTGCCCGAAACAGATACTGCAGCAGTTTCAAATACATTTGGAGCCTTGTTCAACACCTCCTCAATTTCCACTGCGCTAATTTTAATTCCTCCTAAATTCATCACATCGTCTGTTCGGCCCACACTTCTGTAAAAAGTCATTTGATCGGATTTGATAATTTCAAATGCATCACCATGCCTTCTCAAAGTTTCTCCTTTTGGACCTTTTGGAGTACCTTCAAAATATTCTGTATGATGATCGCAGTTCAATAGTTCTTTTGATAATCCGACAGAGGGGGGGATGATGAATACTTCACCACCTTCATTTTTCTCAACAGTGGTACCGTCCGGCTTTAAAAGATAAAAATCAAGCCCAAGAACTGGTGTTGTAAATAAGGTAAGGGACATCGGCTGTACAACTGTGCCGGAGATATAGCTTCCTCCAATCTCAGTTCCCCCACAGTATTCGATAATAGGAGACTTAAACTTACCCATTGCCATCAGGTAAAAATAGTCCGATACCTGGGAAGGTTCTCCGGTGGAGGAAAACAATCTTACTTTCCAGTTGGAGGATTGATGAAATTCCATTTTTTTCCAGGCTTTCACAATGGAGGGTATGGTCCCCATCACCGTGATTTCACTATCTTCCGCAAACTGCTTAAATCCTTCACCCGCTGTTGCGCCAACATAAACGGATAATGTGGCTTTGTTTAATAAGCTGGCAAAAATGACCCAGGGGGCCATCATCCAGCCCATTCCCGTGGTCCAGGTAACCACATCATCTTTTCTTATATCCTGGTGAAAATAGCCGTCCGAAGCAAATTTAACCGGGGTGATTTGAGTAAATGGTATTGCCTTCGGTTCTTTTGTTGTACCGGAAGAAAAAAATATACTGAT
>JBBDSB010000097.1:27888-55823 GCA_040905205.1 Cyclobacteriaceae bacterium | reverse complement strand
ATTTTGGGTGCATACAAATTGATTTTATGGATTACTTAGCAAGTCTTAACCCCCCCCAGAGGGCTGCAGTAGAGAAAACGGAGGGGCCCGTAATGATCATCGCCGGAGCAGGTTCAGGCAAAACCAGGGTATTGACCTATCGTATTGCGCACCTTATTCATGCCAGAGGGGTAGATCCCTTCCAGATCCTTTCACTTACCTTTACCAATAAGGCGGCCAGTGAAATGAAACACAGGATAGAAAAACTGATTGGTCTGGAAGCAAGAAATACCTGGATGGGAACTTTTCATTCCGTGTTTGCCAAAATCCTCAGGGTAGAAGCGCAAAAACTGGGCTATCCTTCAAATTTTACGATTTATGATACCGATGACAGCAAATCGCTCATACGGTCTGTCGTCAAGGAAAAGAAACTAGACGATAAAATCTACAAAGCCAATACGGTACTCTCCAGAATATCAGGGGCCAAAAACCGATTGATTTCCTGGGAAACTTATATCAACGATCCCTTGGTCAAAGCGGACGATGAAGCGGCCATGAAACCCAGGATGGGAGAAATTTATAAAACCTACCAATCCCGGCTATTTCGATCTTCCGCCATGGATTTTGATGATCTTTTATTTAACACCAATGTGCTGTTCAGGGATCACCCGGATGCCCTTTATAAATACCAGCAACGCTTTCGTTATGTCATGGTAGACGAATTCCAGGACACCAACCTGTCTCAATACCTGATCACTAAAAAACTGGCAGCGGTACATCAAAATATTTGTGTGGTGGGAGATGACGCCCAAAGCATTTATGCCTTTCGGGGGGCTGATATCCAAAACATTCTTAACTTTGAAAAAGACTATCCCGATCTTTTTATAGTCAAATTGGAACAAAATTACCGCTCTACCAAAAACATAGTCAACACCGCCAATTCCATCATTGCCAGAAATAAATCCCAGCTTAAAAAGAACATTTGGACTAAAAATGACGACGGTGATTTTATAGAATTGATGAAGGCTTCATCAGACAATGAAGAAGGCAGGATAGTAGCCACCACCCTGTTTGAAGAAAAAAACAACAAAAAGCTCAACAACAGCGATTTTGCCATCCTTTACCGTACAAATTCCCAGTCTAGGTCCATGGAGGAGGCCCTTCGGAAATCAGGGATCAATTATAGGATTGTAGGCGGTCTGTCTTTTTATCAGAGAAAAGAAATCAAGGACCTAATGGCTTATTTCAGGTACGTCGTTAACCAGGAAGACGAAGAGGCCTTTAAGAGAATCATCAATTATCCAAAGAGAGGTGTTGGGAATACCAGTGTCGAAAAAATGATGATCGCAGCCTATGAGCATGACATTCCCCTATGGGAAGTAATTAGTAACAGCAACAGCTTTTTGAACGGTAGGGCAGCCAATTCAGTGGATGATTTTTGCACCATGATCAAAAGTTTCAAAATCGAAACCGAGAGAAAAGATGCTTTTGAATCCGCGTCGTCAATAGCCAAACAATCCGGGCTGTTGAAGGAATTGTACGAGGATAAAACCATAGAAGGGCTTAACCGCTACGAAAATGTTCAGGAATTACTCAATGCCATCAAAGAATATGTGGACAACCTGGAAAACGAAGACAAGAGTCTGGGTGCATTCTTACAGGAAATTGCCCTGTTGACAGACGAGGATCAAAACAAGGAAAACCAGGATACGGTCACCTTAATGACCATCCATTCATCCAAGGGTTTGGAGTTCAAATATATATTTGTGGTGGGAATGGAAGAAGATCTTTTCCCTTCACAAATGATGATGCAAAGCCGGGAGGACCTCGAGGAAGAACGCAGGCTCTTTTATGTGGCTACTACCCGTGCCATGGAAAAATTATACCTCAGCTATGCCACCACACGGTATCGGTACGGCCGTCTCCTGAATTGTGAACCCAGTCGGTTCTTGGAAGAAATCGATCCTACCTTTATAAAGGTGAATAAAAATCTGGGGAGCCGTTTATCTCCCAGTTTCCGGGAAAGTGAAGGGAGTCAGGGTTTCGTTGGATTGAAAAGACCTGCGGTCAGAAAGAATACCACGGCAAAAGTCCACACCCCAAGTCCTGACTTTAAACCGTCAAACACCAGCCATCTCAGTGAGGGTATGAAAATAGAGCATCCAAAGTTCGGATTTGGAAAAGTTACGGCCATTGAGACCGAGGGCATTAACCGAAAAGCCCATATCCACTTTGAGCATTTTGGGGATAAAACTTTATTACTTAGCTTTGCAAAACTTCGGATCGTGGAATAAAGAAAATAAAATAAAAATTAAGTTACAGCATAGGTCCATTCCTGATATTTGCGAATTTTTAGTATATTAGAAAAAGTTCAGGAAACTTAAATACAGGTATCATGCTAGAAAGTCAAAAGCCTAAAAACAAAGTTATTTTGAAAGAATACGGAAAAAACATCCAGAAACTTGTCGATTACGTCAAGACAGTCCCCAATGAAGAAAAAAGGACGGAATACGCCTATGCTTTGGTAGAACTGATGAAGCAACTCAATCCGCAGCTGAAATCTGAAAATGACCAAAAATTATGGGATGATCTCTATATCATGTCGGATTTGGAATTGGAGGTCAAGGCTCCCTTCCCCATGCCACCAAAAGAGTTGTTAGGGAAAAAACCTCAAACTATAGGATATCCCGTTGGGGAAGTGAGATTCAAGCATTATGGTAGAAACATTGAAAAACTGATAGAAAAAGCGATAGAAATTGAAGATGATGATGAACAGGAAACTGCCCTCATTTATATTGGCCAATTGATGAGAAGTTTTCACTCTACATGGAACAGGGAAAATTTTGATGATTCCATCATCATTGACGACATCAAAACACTTTCTAAAGGCAAATTGCATATTGACCTGGAGAAAGTAAAAGTAAACGGTCTATTCGAAACCAGTATGAGAAGGGACTTTAAGACCAATGTGGCCTCCCCGGCCTCCGCAAGCTCCAATAGTAACAGTGGAAGAAGAAACTTCAGCGGAGGGGGAAAAAGAAGGAATAACAACCCGAGCAATAAAAAAAGAAGAAATTAATGGCTTCATTCCGGGTAAAAGGTGGAGTCCGATTAAAAGGAGAAATCATTCCCCAAGGCGCTAAAAATGAAGCCCTTCAAATCCTGTGCGCTGTATTGTTGACCCCTGAAGAGGTGACCATCCATAAGGTCCCCAACATCAGGGATGTGAACAAGCTCATTGAACTTTTATCGGATATGGGTGTGCAGGTAGATAAAATCGGTCCTGAAAGCTTTCGGTTCAAAGCCAAAAACATTAAGCTGGATTATCTGGATACCAAAGATTACCTTACCAAAGCATCCGGATTAAGAGGATCTGTCATGATTTTAGGTCCTATGTTGGCCCGCTTTGGTAAAGGAAGGATATCCAAGCCAGGTGGAGACAAGATAGGAAGGCGAAGAATGGATACCCACTTTTTGGGATTTCAAAAATTAGGCGCTTCCTTTCATTATGATGCCAAAAAAGAAATTTACAGGATAGATGGCAGCCAGCTGAAAGGGTGCTATATGCTATTGGATGAAGCATCGGTAACCGGCACGGCCAATATTATCATGGCCGCATCCATGGCAAAAGGAAAAACCACCATTTATAATGCCGCCTGTGAGCCTTATATCCAGCAACTTTGCCTTATGATTAATCGAATGGGAGGCAAGATTTCGGGTATTGGTTCCAATCTTTTGGACATTGAAGGGGTCAATAGCTTAAAAGGAACGGAACATACCCTGCTGCCCGATATGATCGAAATCGGCTCCTTTATCGGAATGGCCGCCATGACCCAGTCTGAAATCACCATCAAAAATGCCAGAGTGGATAAGTTGGGGTTAATTCCTGACACTTTTAGACGGATGGGAATTAATCTGGAGATCAAAGGAGATGATATTTATATCCCTTCCCAGAAACATTATGAGCTGGACACTTTTATCGATGGTTCCATCCTTACCGTTTCAGATGCCATATGGCCTGGGCTTACCCCAGACTTATTGAGCGTGGTCCTTGTCATCGCTACGCAGGCAAAAGGTACCGTTTTGGTTCATCAAAAGATGTTTGAAAGCAGGTTGTTTTTTGTAGATAAATTGATCGACATGGGGGCACAAATCATCCTTTGTGATCCCCACAGGGCTACCGTTATTGGTTTGGATAAAAAATACCCCCTAAAAGGCATCAGAATGACTTCTCCCGACATCAGAGCAGGGGTAGCACTCCTAATAGCCGCCCTTTCCGCAGAAGGGACCTCTGTCATCGACAATGTAGAACAGATCGACAGGGGTTACCAATATATTGATCAACGTCTGAACGAACTGGGAGCAGATATTGTCCGGTTTGATTGAAGCCATCCTGCTAAAACCTAAAGCATGGAATAATAGTACTTCTCTTATTCCTTTCTTTGGGATCCCCATAGAGGAAGGAATACCTGATGGAAAATTCATGAGCACCGGCCGAACTCATCAGATTAAGTTTGGACATGGTAAAGTCAAAACTGTAACCTATGTCTATCCCGCTGTTCAATACCACTCCCAACAAAGCCACGAGGGACTCATTATTGGGTAGGGTGTATTTTACCGGAAAACCACGGTACCATACCCCTACTACCAGGGGTTCAATAAAAAACTGGGCACCGATATCCAACTGATTAAAGGGATCCTGTCGCTTGTAGTTAAAAGCAAAAAATGCAGACCGTTCCTGTCGTGTATTGCTGTAATAATTGTTGATCATACCCTCTCCCAATTCGAATTTTATCCCTCCGTGAGCGGATAATTTCACGGGAAGTTTACTGAAATTGCCCTCCACAAAAGAAGTGTTGGGTTCCGAAAGGTGATGCCCGGATATTCCTAACCAAAATTTGCTCGTATGGAAAACGGTTCCAAAATTGAAATCCATGTAATTGTGCTTGTAGTCTTCCATTAATAATTCACCGCTGATATCATCCACCATCCCCCGCTCAATATCCAGTTGGGATCCGAAAATTAAATCTCCAAAATAGGCATCCCGGTTAATAAAACTGGCCTGCCCTCCAAACCTCAAATAGGTATCCATACCCAGGTGCAACTTATAAGAATAGCTCAAGCCGACTTCATTGGTACTGAGTTTGGATTTGCTTTGCTTGCTGGAATTAAAAATCAGGCCTACACCGGAATTGATATCGAACATATAATGATCAATATATGCGGAATAAGAATCGAATGAATGATCCAAACCTGGCCATTGTTTGCGGTAATTGGCCCCCATTCTGGTCAACTCAGAAGCACCTGTAAAAGCAGGGTTCAAATACAGAGGAGCAGCATAGAACTGGGAATACTGGACATCCTGTGCCCAACCTTCATGAAAACAAGCCATCCATAAAATCAATGTAAAAATCCTTTTCATAACCCTACTGTCCAATATTTAAAAAACTTGATTCCCCGGAATCCAACCTGAAATATCCATTTACAAAACCAAAGTAAACACGCCGGTTTTACTCCCTTCCTCCCCTTCTGCCGATCGGTAAATTATCTTATAAACATAATTGCCATTGGGGCTCATTTTGCCACTGAGCCTGCCATCCCACCCCTGATCCTCCATACTGAATGCGGAATAAACCAACTCTCCCCATTTATTGAAAATGTGCATTTCAAAATCTTCCAATCCCCGGAATTTTGGAAGAAACGTATCATTCAAACCATCACCATTGGGTGAGAAAGCATTGGGTATCAATATCCGGTAAGATGCTACTACTTCTATTTCCAAGGTGGTTTGTGACACGCAGCCCAATACATCAAAAGTAGTCAGGGAGATCGTATAAAAACCAGGTCGGCGGTAAGTGTGCATGGGATTTTGCTCATTGCTTTTGTCCCCGTCCCCAAAATCCCATTCCCAGGTAAAGACATTGCCTAATGTTTGATCCCTGAACTGAACCGGGTCATTTATGAGAATTTCACCCTGAATACCTGTGGAGATGACGGCATAAGTAAATTCAGCCTCCGTGAAGGCCAAGGGCTTTTTCACCACTTCTGAAAGCTCCACCATGCAACCATTTTCATCTGTAATCCTGACTGATATTAAACCATCTTCCTGGTAGGTAGTCGTGTTTACATCTTTTTCTCCGTTGCTCCAATCAATCTGATAATTACTCCCTGTTCCACCCTGAATATCTACCCAGGCCTCAAATGTGAGCACTTCATTTTCACAGTCTACCTCAAGCCTTGTATTTAATTGCGCTTCCAACCTGTCCGGTTCTTCGATTTCCAGGGTAAGCACCTGAGAGCAATGATTATCATCTGTGACCATAACGGTATAGCTTCCTGCTTCCAATCCATTCCTGTTTTGGGTGCCCAATTCAGGACGGTCGCTCCAGTTGATTCGATAGGGCTGCACCCCGCCTTTTATGTCCAAATTGATAAAACCGTTTTCGTCTCCAAAGCATACCAGCAATTCCGAATAGGAAACCTCCACTTCCAATACTTCGGGTTCCGCCACCCGAAATTCACCCAAACTGGTACAGCCCATTCTATCTGTAATGCGTACCGAATAGCTGCCGGGTGAGAGATCACGGATCATCCTGCTGGTAGCGCCATTGGACCATTCGAAACGGTAAGGGGCGGTCCCTCCCCCTACTTCCAGGGTAATGGCTCCATTGTCCTCCCCAAAACAGGAAATGTTTTCAACCGTTTCATAATAAGTCAGGCTTTCAGGTTCCCTGATTTGATAGGCAACGGTGGTAACACATCCCACACTATCTTCAATCCTGGCCGTATAAATGCCTCCTGACAGGTTGGATATCGCCAATTGATCTTCAACACCATGACTCCAGGAAATTTTAAATGGCGTTTCATTGTTGTGGATGGCAATTTGGATGAATCCATCATTTGCCCCAAAACAGGAAACACCATTAATGGCTTCCAAACTCACATTCAAATCCCCGGGCCGAATGATTTCCACTGTCTCCTCTACCCAACAGCCTCTGGCATCGGTCACCTCTAACCTATATACCCCTGAACCAAGGTTTGACAGGGAGGAAGTGGTGGCACCATTTGACCAAAGGAAGGCATAAGGGGCCTGGCCTCCATTCACGGTAGCAGCAATTTCACCCTTCTCCTCATTGCTGCAAATCCCAAACTTTCCTGTGAGCTGAACATCCATAGGGGAAGAGGGGCCCGGTACATTGAAGCTTTCTTCCACCAGACAACCCATGGCATCCGTGACACGAACGGTGTAATTTCCAGGTGCAATATCCAGCAGGTCTTTGGCGGTCATCTGATTGGACCATTCATAGGAATAAGGCGCTGTCCCACCCTTTACAGTCAATTCCAAAGAAATCACATCATCTGAAAAACATAGTTCAGTATTTGATTGCCCGGTAACAGATAATGGTTCTTCCGGCTCATTGATTTTATAGGTGTAACTTTCGAAACAGGACTGCTCATCCATGACAAAGGCGGTATAATCACCTGCTCTTAATCCACTGATGGCAGAGCCATTCATTCCATTGCTCCAAATTACCTGGAAAGTCCCGGTGCCACCGGAAATATCCAGGTCAATACTTCCATCGGATCCAAATTTACAGGTCACATCTGAAAGGGTCTCCGATACCTGGATAGGTTCGGGTTCTTCGATTTCAATGGTCTCTAAGAAAACACAACCCCTGGCATCTGTTATTTCAACCTGATAAACGCCTCCGGCTTTATTTTGAACAGCACGGGTAGTTTCTCCGGAAGACCACCGATAAGTGTACGGAGCCGTTCCTCCTGTCACGATCAGGTCTGCACTGCCTCTATCCTCTCCGGCGCATTGAACATCTATAATAATAGGCTCAACGGAAATCGGGGCATTTGGCTCTGAAACAGTATATACCCTGGTAAGTTCACATCCTTCCGCATCAGTAATAGTGGCCTCATAAATTCCCGCTTCTAAATTGGGCATAAAATCTCCAGTCCCCAGACTTTCTCCAGTCTCCATTTTTTGCCATGAAACGGTATAGTTCCCACTTCCCCCACTGATCTCCAGGGCAACCCTCCCATCACCACCTCCAAAACAACGCACATCGGTAATGGTTGGGGTTACCAATACCGGATCTGGCTCGGTGATGACAACATTGTCCCTAATCGTACAGCCATTGGCATCAGTAACCACCATCTCGTAATTCCCCGGAGCCATTCCCGTTCTGTTCATGGAAAGATGGCCATCAGACCACCTGATTTTGTAGGGTCCGGTTCCACCTGAAACGGCCACAGCCACCTCTCCATTATTGGCGGTATAGCATGATACATCAGTGATGCTTACATCCAACATAAGTGGAAGCGGTTCTTCAATGGTAATGGTCTCGGCCGGAGAGACGCAACCAGCGGCATCCGTCAGATATACCGAATAATCTTTGGCTACCAGACCATCTGCTATCAAACCAGGGTATTGAATCCCATCAATTACCAGGTGATAGCCCGGGCTGCCCCCTGTTCCTGATACCTCAATCCGGCCATTTTGACCCTCATAACACGTAACGTCCAGGGTACTATAACTAAAAGTTACCGATCCGGGCTCCGTGATTTCAAAAATTTCTGTTACCGCACAAGCATTTTCATCCGTTACCGTAAGGCTATAGGTACCTGCCGAAACACCGGATAGGTGCCTGGTATTGCCTACCTCATTGCCTTCATCATCTGACCAGGTGTAAGTATAAGTTCCTGTTCCCCCTGAAACGGAGGTTCTTACCTCTCCATTTTCACCTTCAAAACAGCTGACATCAATAATGTCCTCTGTAAAAATTTCCAAAGGTCCAGGTTCAAGGATAGAAAAATCTTCTGTCCATTCACAACCCAGGGCATCTACCACCCTTACCCCATGATTTCCCGGATTAACCTGCTCAAAGATAGCTAGGCCAGGTTCATCCAGTAACACTTCATTGGTACCCAAAAATGCAGTATAAGGTGCCGTTCCTCCACTGACCTGTACGCTGATTTGAGACAGGTCATTGTGACACAATACGGCATCTGGAAAATTCAGATCCCCTGCAAGAGGACTGTCAGGTTGTGAAATGGACACCTGTATATTTTCCGACCGGCAGGATCCACTCATGGCAAATGCGGTATAAATTCCCGCTGAAAGTTCGTTTACAGCGTTACCCGTAAGCTCAAGACCGTTTACAAAAATCCTGTAATTGGCGGAAGCCCCTCCTGAAGGACTAAAGGCAAGGCTTCCATCATTACCACCGTAGCAGGAAACATCCGTACTGCTGCCCGTAAGGATCACCTCAGTGGGTTGATCGATTTCAAGGGTGTTTACAATGTCATCACACCCTTGATCTGAAAGGGTATACGTATAAAATCCGGCAAAGACATCATACAAAATGAATTGATCTTCAATAGTCGGAAGAGGATAAAAATCAAGGCCATCTTCCGAATAGGACCAGGAAATTTGATAAGGTTGGGTTCCTCCTGAAATCTCCAGACTGATAGAGGTGGTACCTTCATAGCAGACAATAGGGTCAAAATCAGCAAATGCCTGGAGAGGTAATGGCTGACTTAGTACACTCGGAGGTATAGCTACCACGCAACCATTGGCATCTATAGCGCCTATTTCATAGGCTATTCCTGCTGAAAGATTTCCAAAAATAACTTCCTCGTTTTCCGAAGCATTCACTGTGTTACCAAGAAAGCTAATCGTATAAGGAGCGGTACCACCCGTGAGGGTGATGTAAATACTGCCATCCCCAGCTTCAAAACAAGTCAAATTTGTCGATGTATACGTCTCAATTGCAAAGGGGGCTGTAGGCTGGGTGAGGTCAAAAAAGAGGTCTTCGGAGACACAACCGTTGATATTATCCACGGCATAGGCCACATAACTGCCTGCCTGGGCCATCAACTGGTTGCCGAAAATCTGTGCTCCGTTTACGTAATAAGTAAAAGGGCCTGAACCCAAAGAGGTGGCGGTAAAGGTCACAGCAGCCGTACCGCCATAGCAAAGGATGTCCTCCGCCTGAAAATCAAGTTCAACCCTGTTTCCATCTGGAATATCCACCGTATCTGAAAGTATAAGACAGCCATTGGTCTCCTGAACTGTGTACCGGTAAGTTCCGGCGGTCGCATTATTAATTCGATTCCCAACTTCTGGTAATGTTACCCAGCCGCTGATATCCTCATCATACCATTCCCACTGATAGACATAGGGCAAGACGCCCCCTTCGGTCTCCAGTTCAAGAAATGTAGTACCTCCTTCACAAAAAATGGCTCCGACTTCCAATGTGGTGCTGAAGACTCCTGGTTCTTCTATAACAATTTCCTCCGTCGTGTAACAGATATCATTTTGATCCCAGACTTCCAGGGTGAAATTCCCTGCAGCCAAACCTGAAAATGTATAGGGATTGTCATCAGTCAGGTTATCCATGGTTACGGCACTTCCAACTTCGGTTGTCAACATTGCCCGGTAAGATGGCCTGCCCCCCGAAACCTCAAACATGATCTCTCCCTCCTCTTCCCCATAACAAAGCAGGTCGGTAACGGAAAGGTTGAGGATTTCAAGTGGCCGGTCCGGCTGTGAAAGCTCTACAGCCATGGGATCTGAAATACAACCCATGCTGTCCTGTATCCTTATTTGATAGATGCCAGGGCCGAGATTAAAAAAGTCGGTCATGGTACCTTGATTTACCCCATTTATCCAAACGCTGAAAGTCCTACCCCCCTGCACCATAGGATTAGTGATTTGAATGAATCCATCATCGGCTCCAAAACAGGAAATATCCTGAAAATTAGAATTAAATTGGGGTTTAAGGATATCATTGACGGTAAAAGTACCGGATTGATCGGGACATCCCTGGTCTTCCAAGGTCCAGATGTAAGGACCCGGTTGAAGGTCTTCAAACAAATAAGTGCCGGAAAACTCGTCATCATAGGACTGAAAAAAACCATTCGTTGAAGTTAAAGTCAATCGCTTTCCCGGGGAACCTCCGGCAAATGACAGGGTAAAACTACCAAAATCATCCCTGCAAACTGGCTGAACAAGGGACTGGTCGATTAAAATTTCATCAGGTTCCGTAATGGTGTAGTCAGGAGTGACCGTTACGCAGCCTCCAGCATAGGTGATTTCCAGGAAGTAATCTCCCGCAAACAAAGCCCCTAAACTACTTTCACTAATCGGCGATTTTCCTCCTATAGCAGTTCTCCTGAACCATTGGGTGCTGGGTGCTCCGCTACCTCCTGAAATGGAAAAATTAATGGCACCATCTTCCCCACCGTAACAGGAAACTTGTTGATCAATTTCAATATCAAAGACGGGAGGGTTGGGTTGGTCAATGGTGATGGTTGAGAAATCTTCACAGCCAGCGGCATCTTCCACCCTTAAATCATATGTACCAGGGGTTATACCTGCTGAAATGCTGTTGGTCGCCGGTTCCCAAATACCGTCTTCCCTGATAAAATACTGATAAGCAGGCACACCCCCAGTGGCTGAAAGAAAAATAAAGCCGGTTTCTCCCGGGCAAATCGCATCCTGCGCATTGGGGACGATCGTAAGCGGACTGCCAGGGCCTGGGACATTAAAAGTTTGGGTTACCATGCAGGTTCCACTTGCGCTGTATTCTACCCGGTAATAACCGGGAATTAAACCGGAAACAATTTCCTGATTTTCTGCAATTACCTCATTGTTGCTGAGATCTATCCAGCGGCTATAGGAAGAAGATGGATGCGCCCCTGAGAATGCTACCTCTATAGCCCCATCATCAAATCCACAGGAGGGAGGTGTAATTTCCACCAGGTCAATGCTCAATTCATCCGGCTGGAAAATCTCAATATCCTCCAACCGAAAAGAGCAACCAAAGGCATCAGTTACGGTCACACCATAGGTTCCCTGTCCCAAATTGGTTGGGTTTTGATTGATAAATCCATGGTCCCAATTGAAAAAATAAACGCCTGTGCCGCCGGTCACTTCAATTTCAATCCTGCCATCATTCCGGCCAAAGCAGGATACATCCTGTCTGTCTACCAGGGTAACTTCCAATGGATCGGGGGCATCAAGTTGAATGATTTCTTCACTTTCGCACAGGTTGGCATCCGTGGCAATTACTTTATATGTTCCTGATTCAATGTTTGAAAGGGTTTGGGAGGATCCCGGGTGGGGCAAAAAGATTCCAGGTGCATCCTCTTTTTCCCAACGGACGGTATAAGGACCATTTCCGCCTCCCACCTGAACTTCAATCCTGCCGTCCGTAGAATCATGGCATTTGGGCATAACCACATTCAGGGTGTTGATGGACACCCCTGAGGAAGGTTGGCTGATTAAAATATCCACCATTTCCTTCCAACAACCATTTTCATCGGTTACCCTGATATTATACAGCCCGGCAGCCAGACCAGAGGCATTTTGCTGATCCGAGGTATAGCCGGATGGTCCGGTCCATTGATAGGTATAATCACCTGTACCACCAGCTACCTGAATGTTGATCTCCCCGGTACTTTCTCCATAACATAAGATATCTACTGGGATTCCATCCAAGGATAAAGAAAGTTCTTCCGTTGCTGAAATAGTATAGGTCTCTTGGGTAACGCAGGTAGGAAAATCCAAATCAGTAACCCGGAGTACATACTGGCCTGCTCCCTGATTGGTTAAATTTGGATCTGTTGAAATGACAGTGGAAAGGTCGCCAGCCTCAAACCAGGCAAGTTCCAAATTTCCGGACCCACCACCGATGTCAACACTTATGCCACCATTGGATTGCCCAAAACAGGTTTCTTGGGTAATGACAGGATTTGTCAGCGTGATCGGAGGAGGGGAGACAACGTCAAAATTGAGGTTAGGCACCACACAGCCATTACCATCTCTGATCTCAATAAAATTGTCCAACCCTGCGCTCAGCCCGTTGATAGTGATGTCGGTATTGGAAGTGTTGACCGGACTTCCACCATTCAGCGTGTAAGTGTAGGGCAATGTACCCCCGGAAAGGGTAAAACTGACCGATCCGTCCGAAGCACCTGAACAGGTAACATCCACCACGTTGGGAGGACTTGACTGAAGAGGGGCAGGTTCACTAATGATATATTCCCTGGAAGTACTGCATCCATTTTCATCGGTGACCACTAAACGGTAAACACCACCTGAGAGGTTATTCAAGGTCAAAGCGGTTTGTCCGACAATGTCCTCAAATGAACCAGATACCTGTTGTTGCCATTGATTGGAAAGGATACCTGTACCCCCGCTCACAGCTAGGCCGGCTATTGCTCCGTCGCCATCTCCGGCACAGAGGATTTCGGTAATGTTCAGATTATTCTCATCAATTTGAATGGGAGAAGGTTGATCAATGTCCACAAAATCAGTAATGTTACAAATGCTGCTGTAGACAATGTTTACCTCTTGCTGACCAGCTGGCAGCCCGCTGAATGTCACGTCATTCCCAGTCTGCGTAACCCCATTTACAGTGACCTCAAAACCGGTATATGCATCTGCTACCTGTACCCTTAGGCTACCATCCGATCCCCCAAAACAAGTGGGCGTTGTGGGTGTAAAATTTACATCAGGTGCGTCTGGTACAGGAATGTCCACCGTAAACTCCCTCACACAGCCTTCCAAATCCGTGACGCTTACGGTATTGATACCTGCAGGAAGGTTATAAGCGGTTGGCGTAGTTTCTCCATTACTCCAAAGATAGGAAAAAGACCCCCACCCGCCTGCCAAATCATAAACCCTGGCTGAGCCATCATTGGCCCCCACACAGGTCAATGGACTCAATACTTCTGTCTCTCCGGTGATGGAAGCTGAAGGACCGTCAATGGTTACATTTAATGGGATAGCACAACCCCCTGCATCCGTCAGGGTAACCGAATAATCACCTGGAGCCAAATTGGAGGCCGTCCTACCGGTTTGTCCATCACTCCATAAATAAGTGTAATCCCCCCAACCATTGGACCGATTGACCGTGGCAGTCCCGTCATTTTCACCAAAACAGGTTACTGGTATGGACGCAACAGATGCCGTCAGAGGATCACTAGGAGCGCCTACAACAACCTGATAGGTTAGGGTACACTCTGGATAATCTACCCCACCATGCCGTACAATTACGGTATGTGTCCCTCCTCCGAATCCCGTAAAAGTAGATTGTCCGGAACTTGGGCCAAGGGTAATGATTGCGCCATTTACTACAGTAGCTCCCCCGGGATTGATGATATCTACTTCAACCTCATTTGGAGGATAGGGAAAAGCCAAAAATATTCGTTCGACTTCTAATGTAATGGTTCCATCGGTTTCTCCGAAACAAGAGACCGGGTTGGCGCTTGGATCCACCTCCAATAAAATTTCATTGGCAATGTTAAAAACCACTTCTTCCGGACAGGTCTCAAACCGATATTCATCTATGACTTCTAAAACATAATCTCCGGCCTCCAATTGGTCATACTGTACTTCTCCAGAGCCAGCAGGAAGCCAACCGGTAGCATAGGTTCCGTTTGCGCGCCGGATACGAAATGAAACATCCCCCACATAATCATTGGCATTAAAAGAGACGCCCCCGTTGGCAATACAGGTCTCAGGAAATGTCCCTGCACCTGAACCCGGAGCAATAACCAATGGCTCTACCTCCTCAATTTCAATTTCGGTCAATTCTTTACACCCAGTGGCATCAATTACCTCTACCAGGTACTCTCCCGCAGGCACTCCGTTCAGGTCAACATTTCTACCTGCAAGGACATCGGTACGCACCAACTGATCGGTATCATCATAAAAATTAACCGTAAACGGGGCGATTCCATTTTCGATTGTTCCGTAAACAGTACCAAAGGTCTCCCCTTCGCATTCCTGTTCTTCTTCATAAAGGATGTTCAGGATAAAATTGGTGCTTCCTGAAAAATTGATGACTTCTGAATAGGTATTTCCATCACTATCGGTGACCGTCAAAGTATAGTCACCGGCCTGAGCCTGTTCAATAGTACTTAGCTCGCTTTCCCCCAGATCAGTATCGGTTTGTACCACATTGCCTCCATAACTCCAGACATAGGTGTAGGGAGCCACGCCGTTCCTGACACGGATTGCTGCCATTTTCTCACATTCCGAAAAAGTGAAAACATCCCTGATGATGGGTGCAGCCATACATTCTGTCGTTTTTACAGCGAATCCCATCGCCAGAAAAATCCAAAACATAATAAGAGGGTACTGCTTCAACATCGAAAATGGAAAGAGCTAATTAATTTGAATCGCAAATAGTTACTTTTTTAAACAGGTCCATTCAGAGGATAATTTGCCCGGTATATTAAAAACTGAAAGGATAAAAATCGGCATTAAAATCCCCTTGTATTTCATTGGGTAATTTTTGCCAAATGCTGCACTGAAAAAGCATTTTGATCTTTGGTATAAAATAATATCCATTTTATATATATTAAAATATACATTTTATAATAGAACTACTTTAAGTAATAAATAGAATAAATCAGTAGAATCAAAAGAGATTTTAAAAATTCATATAGCAGCTACAAGGCGGTAAATCAGGGATAAACGGGGTAAAATTCAATTTCAAAAAAACAGGTCATTACAAATTACAAAAAATGCATTTGGCAAAATTTTAAATGCTATGAGATTTAAATTGTAAAAAACGAAGAATTAATTAATTCCTAAAAAATAAATTCGCTGTTTATATAAAATAAAATAATTGAGGTAAGAACGGACAACCATTAGGGTGATATGCCACCTTCAATTTCATATGTTTATATTTTTTTTCAGCGGTGAGATGCCTGTCCCGACTATCGGGAGAATCTCGCATGATCAATAATCATCTCTCCGTGCGTCGCCTGCGTCATGCTCGATTTCATCTACCAACTCCTGGTACCATTCCAATCCATACTTTCGGACAAGTGCATCCTTTAAAAAACGGTAAAGAGGGACACCAAGGTGATCTCCTAAAGTGCAGGCAGGATCGCAAATGCTCCAACGATCATAATTCAAGGCATCATACTCGTCATATTTTGTTACCCTAATAGGATACAGGTGACAACTAATCGGTTTTTTAAAGTGGGTCTTTCCTGTTTGGTAAGCGTTTTCAATACCACATTGAAGAATTCCCTTGTCATCCCTTACCGCATAGGCACAGGCACCGTTTTCACCTATGGTGGTGGTACCTTTTTCCCCTTCCTGATCAATCACCCAAGTACCTTTTTCGACAATGGCAGACCTGCCCGCTTCTGTGATAAACGGTGCAATGGCGGTGTATTCTTTTTCCAATATGCTGGTTTCCTCCTCTGTCAAGGGGGCACCGGCGTCTCCCTGAACACAACAGGCCCCTTTACATTTTTCCAAATCACATACAAATAATTTTTCTTTGATGTCATCTGTCAAAACAGCATTTCCCACTAAAATCATGAATCCTGACTATTTGTTTTAAAGTCCAAAGGTAAGGTTTTATGCCTTGACCCAAAACAATTTAACTCCGACATTTTAAAAGAAAAATCCCCTGCCTACAGAGGATCCAAAAAAATAGAGCCGATACGGAAAGCATAATATTTAGGTGCACTGACCCAATAAGAAATAAATCAATATGAATACAAGAATGGTACTGATGCACCCTCCCCCTAATTTGTATGCTCCATAGCCTGCGATCAATCCTTTGAATAAGTTCCCCATAGCTGGTAATTGGTTAAAATCGATTTGGTAATTTTTTTTTGAAAATAGTCAAAAACCGATCCAGTATTGTAATATTAGAAAAAAATATTCTAAAATTCCAATTTAATCCCTTGATCCCAATTGGAATTTAATCGTGCAATTTTATTTGTGGTTCGGATTTCATGGTATTCACAAAGAATTTTGGGGTCTTGCTAAGAATTCCTCCTGGTCCTTTGCAGCATTTTTGGAGCTCTTTTTTTGTCTATGGACACATAAAAAATGCCGCCCCCAAAAGAGGCGACATAACCCAGCACTATGAAGAAAAGCTTGTTAAAGCCTTACTACCATTAATAACCTGAGGAAGAAAAAAATGTTTATCTTTTTTTAAAATTTAAATATATAACCCAAAGTAATCAACCTTGGTATGACCACCCGTATGCCTTGAGGTCTTCTGCTGGCAATATACCTTTCATTGGACAGGCTTTTCACGGATACCTTAAACCGGCTGCTCCAGGACCTGACTTCATAGGCCAGGGTTCCTTTCAAAACAAAACGGGAAAGTATCTGACCGATTCGTCCGTCAGTAAAAGGGACCCCAAAGTTGATTTCATACTTATAAAATTGAAGATTGATTATTCTAATGAAAAATTATTTCCCATAGTTTATAACTATTTATCAATAAATGTTAAATACTTATAAAATTTTGGCCCATTTTGCCTTATTTTGCAACGTGCAAGCTAATTTGCCGCTGTTCAAACAACCAAACGGTTGATGAAGAGAGGAAAGTCCGGGCAACGCAGAGCGCCATACTTCCTAACAGGAAGGGGTCTGGGGGGAGACGCCCAGATTACAGACAGTGCCACAGAAAATATACCGTCCCGGTGTACCGGGATAAGGGTGAAAAGGTGGGGTAAGGGCCCACCGGGTGTCAGGTGACTGGCATTGCATGGCAAACCTTATGGGTTGAAAGACCAAATAGGCTTCGGACCAAGGGCTGCTCGTCCAAATCCGGTTCAGGCCGGATATCCGAAGTGGGTAGGTCGTTCGATCTTTTCCGCAAGGAAAAGACTAGATAAATGGCAAATAACTTTTCTCTGAATATCAAAGAAAAGTGACAGAACCCGGCTTACAGGCTTGCACTTTTCTTTAAATCAACAAAATATCACCTATTATGCCTAAAATATTGATCATAGACGATGAGAAAGTAATCAGGTCCACTTTAAAAGAGATTCTAGAATATGAAAAATATGATATTTTGGAAGCAGAAGATGGAGAAAAGGGCCTTCAGCTGTTGGAAAATGACGATATTGACCTGGTATTATGTGATATCAAAATGCCCAAAATGGATGGTATGGAGGTCTTGGCTAAGGTAACCGCCATGGAAAAACAACCTCAATTTATCATGATTTCCGCTCACGGCACCATTGAAACGGCCGTGGAGGCCACCAAAATGGGGGCCTTTGATTTTATACCAAAACCTCCAGATCTCAACAGGCTCCTGCTTACCGTTAGAAATGCGCTGGATAAAAAGAACCTGGTGAATGAAACCAAGGTACTGAAGAAGAAGCTTTCAAAAAAACTGGATATGGTAGGGGAATCTGAGGCGATTTCCATTGTAAAGGAAACCATAGAAAAGGTAGCCCCAACCGATGCAAGGGTACTGATCACAGGGCCCAATGGAACAGGTAAGGAGTTGGTCGCCCACTGGATTCACCAAAAGAGTAACCGCGCCACATCTCCCTTCATCCCCGTAAATTGTGCTGCCATCCCTTCTGAATTAATTGAAAGTGAACTTTTTGGACATGAAAAAGGTGCTTTCACTTCCGCCATGAAACAAAGGCAGGGAAAGTTTGAACAAGCCCATGGAGGGACCCTTTTTTTGGATGAAATAGGAGATATGAGCCTTTCCGCACAAGCCAAAGTATTAAGGGCTTTACAGGAACATAAAGTTAGCAGGGTTGGCGGGGATAAGGACATCAAAGTAGATGTCAGGGTCCTGGCCGCAACCAACAAGGACCTGAAAAAAGAAATCAAAGAGGGTAATTTCCGGGAAGACCTGTATCACCGTATCAGTGTCATTCTCATTCAGGTTCCCCCCTTGAGAGAAAGAATGGAAGACATACCTCTATTGGTAGACCGGTTTTTGGAAGACATCGCCAAAGAGTACGGCACTTCCAAAAAAGGAATCGAAAAGGAGGCAATGAAGAGGTTACAACAGTTTCCCTGGACAGGTAATATCCGGGAACTTAGAAATGTCATCGAAAGACTCATCATTTTAGGTGACAAAAATATTACCTCTGAAGACATAAAAAAGTACGCAGATTACTAAAACAGAAAATCTAGCCGTTGACCTGGTTCTTTTCAATCTTCGCATAGGCAGGGCAAGGCTTACTTGAAGCACAAGAAGAAAGTGCCAAAATTGCACATGCCAACACCAAAGTCATCATCGTTTTCATAATAATATAAATTTATGGGCCAAATATGAATAATTCCTGGTTGAATACAAAATTAATTTACCATTAAATTACATCCCCTCAATTCACTGTTGTCTATTCGACCCAAAATCGAAAAGGTACCATCCTCATGTTTTTCTCCCAAATCCTGGGTTTCTATAAAAGCACAGGAGTTGAAATTGGCAAGATCTATAATATTGACGGCACCCTTATTTTTGGAGTCTATGTCAAAGGGGTCATGCACATCCCGAATATAAACGCCCATTGTTGGCGGAACGGTATAAATACCTTCCCCTCTAGAGTAGGCCTGGGATATCAATTCTGTCATCCCGTATTCTGAATGAACGTGATCAACTCCGAATTTATTTTTCAAAATCCCATGAACTTCTTCCCGAATCATCTCTCTCCTTCTTCCTTTCATTCCGCCGGTTTCCATGATCATTAGATTGGGGATAAAGGGTTCCTCCTGGGTTCCTTCCGCCAAATCCAATAAAGCAAAGGTCACTCCGATCAATAATACCTTCCTTTTCCCGGATTGTAGGTGTAGGATATTATCCATAAGATCCTTGTGGTTAAAAAGGTAAAAACCAGCCGCATCAGACTGGCTTCTCTCCATAAAATGGGCCACCATATCCACCAAAGAACTGCCTTTTCTTTCTAAATAAGAGGGGAGAAGGGCCAATATATGGTAGTTTTTCAGATTCCCATACTGCATTTCAAACAGGTTGGCGGCATGTTCAAGGTAAAATGCTTTGGACCGGAGATAGTGGCGGCTGCTGACCTGCCCCGTGGTACCGCTGCTGGTATAACAGGTATCAAATCCAGATAAAGCCCCGGTGATCACTTTGTGATTTTTAAAAAAAGAAACCGGAAGAAATGGAATGGATTGGATGGAGGATATTTCCGAAGATTTTACGCCTAAATATTCCAGGTATTTCCTATAGATCAAATTGTTTTCTGCCTGGTAATGAAACAATTTTAACGCCTGGGTTTCAAAATCCTGAATTTGCCCGGATTTTATCCTTTCAGAAAAACTTTTGAAATAATTCATCGTTATTTATTGGTGAAAACCAAATTTTGATCATTTTTACAAAATACTGGTTAATCTGTAAAATTACTGATTACAAATGAAGGTAAAAAATCATATTTTCCCCCTGATTCTAATTCTTATTGGTTGGGCTTGTGTTTCGCCACCGGAAGATTTTCCGTCGGTTCCCAGTGTCAGTTTTGACGATTTGGAATTTGTCCAAACCACCAACGCCGACTCCTTGATTGTTTCCATCAACTTTAGGGATGCGGAGGGAGATTTGGGATTGAATGCGAGAGACATCTTTCCCCCCTTTAATGAATTACACTACCTAACAGATAATTCCGGTAATTACATCACCTATGGCAACCGACCTGAAGATGCTCCCGACTTCAATAACCGGGATTGGATTATTTTTCCCCTGATCAATAATGTGGAAGTGAGAGATACCTTGTGGGTTCAGGAAAATCCAGACTATTATAATATCTTCATCAAATTCTTTGTCAAAAGGAGTGGAGAATATACGGAATTCAAATGGTCAGACCCTCCCTATTACACCACTTTTAATGGAAGGTTTCCAAGAATTATTGAAGACGAAAGGGATAGGGCTATTGAAGGGGAAATTAGGTATTCCATGCTTTCATTGGGGTGGAACAGCATATTTAGAACCGACACGATTCGCATCGATGTTCAGATTCAGGACAGGGCCCTTAACCGAAGCAATTTTGTCTCCAGCCCGGACTTTACGCTTTCACAGGTAGAAAGGTAAAGGCTTTAATTATTTCTCCCAAATCTCAATAAATCGAAGGGTATTTCTTCGGATTGTATTCATGCATTATCTGATACACTTTCTCCAAAACATCATCGGCGCTGGGTTTGGAAAAATAATCCCCATCAGTAGAGTATGCGGGCCTGTGTTCTTTGGCCGATAGCGTACAAGGTTGGGAATCCAGGTAAAAATAAGCTTTTTGTTTTTCCAGAACCTGCTGCATCATAAATGCGGACGCCCCTCCGGGCACATCTTCATCCGCAAATATTATCCGGCTAGTCTTCTTGATGGAACTGGCAATTATTTCTTCTGTATCAAAAGGTATTAGGGTTTGAACATCAATCACTTCTGCATAGATGCCTATTTCTTCTAATAGGGAGGCTGCCTTCATCACAATCCTGCACATGGCCCCATAGGTCACGATGGTAATATCATTACCTTCTTTTAATATTTCTGGCATTCCTAAAGGCACCTTAAATTCTCCGATATTGGAGGGCATTTTTTCCTTGAGCCTATACCCGTTCAATACTTCAATCATAATGGCCGGCTCATCGGCATTGACCAGTGTATTGTACATTCCTGCAGCCTGGGTCATATTTCTGGGAACACAAAGTAAGATCCCCCTTAAACTACTCAGAATCATCCCAACAGGCGACCCGGAATGCCAGACCCCCTCCAGTCGATGACCTCTTGTTCTGATAATCAAAGGGGCTTTCTGGCCTCCTTTGGTTCTATAATGTAAACATGCCAAATCATCGGTAAGGGTCATTAAGGCATATACCAGATAATCCAGATATTGAATTTCCGTTATAGGTCTTAATCCCCTCAGTGCCGCTCCTATTCCCTGGCCGATAATGGATACTTCGCGAATTCCCGTATCAGTGACTCTTAATTTTCCATGTTTGGCCTGCAAACCTGCAAAAGCCTGGTTTACATCTCCGATTAGCCCAACGTCTTCCCCAATGGCAAAAACCCGTGGATCTCTTGACATCATGGTATCAAAACAGGATCTTAGCACTTCCCTGCCATCCACCATGGTAGCCTGATCATCATATTGAACGGGAACTGCAGAAATGGCTCCCCCCCTTTCTTCGGACTCACTATATTGATGGCTGCTATAACGGTTATAATTGATTTCCTGCTGTCCCCTGTACCAATCCAGAAGAGGGATTTTGACTTCCTGTGGTTCACTTCTGGCCATCAACAGGATTTTCCGCACCGTACTGATCACATCCATCCTGACTGGATTCAGGGTTTGTTGAAGTTCGTTGGCGAGTTGGATGTAATCCTCCCCACTGTCACTTATTTTGGCAAGTTCCTGAATTAAATTTACCGCCTCGTTCAGCTCTGTTTTGATGGATAGGGTAAATGCCTTCCATGCCCTGTCTTTACTTTCCTTAACTTCCTTCTTCGTTTCAGCTTCGATATTTTCCAATTCCTCTACTGAAGCTATGTGGTTGTCCAAAATGTATTTTCTAAAGCGAGGCACACAATCATAGGCTGCTTCCCAAGCCAACCTTTCCTTTGATTTATACCGTTCGTGGGAACCTGAAGTGGAATGTCCCTGAGGCTGGGTCATTTCTATCACATGGATCAGTACGGGGACATGCTCCTCTCTGGAAATTTTTGCTGCCTTACGGTAGGTGGAAATCAAACCTTCATAATCCCAGCCTTTGACCACAAAGATTTCATAGCCATTTTGGGAGGGGGTTCTCTTGAAACCTTTCAATGCTTCAGATATACTGCCTTTGGTGATTTGGTATTCGTTTGTAACTGAAATCCCATAATCGTCATCCCAAACCGATATGATCATGGGAACCTGTAAAACACCACCGGCATTGAATGTTTCAAAAAACATTCCTTCGGCGGTAGAAGCATTACCAATGGTTCCCCAAGCTATCTCATTTCCCTTATTGGAAAATTGTCTGAAGGAATGCAATTGTTCATTTTCCTTGTATAGCTTGGAAGCATAAGCCAATCCAAGCAATTTAGGCATTTGGGCCGCAGTAGGGGAAATGTCGGCGGTGGAGTTTCTCATCTCCATGAGGTTTTTCCAACTGCCATCTTCATTCAGGGAACGGGTAGCAAAATGTCCATTCATCAGCCGCCCTCCACTTGCAGGCTCAGCTGCCACGTCCGTATGTGCATAAAGCTGGGCAAAATATTCCTGAATGGAAAGTTCTCCAATTGCAAACATCAAGGTTTGATCCCGGTAATAACCGGATCTGAAGTCTCCCAATTCAAAATACCTGGCCATGGCGATTTGGGCCAACTCTTTTCCATCTCCAAATATGCCAAACTTTGCTTTGCCCATAAATACTTCTTTCCTACCTATCAAAGAGGCGTGTCTACTAATCATAACCACTCTATAATCGGCTAAGACCTGGGTCTTTTGAGTGGTTATTGTTTCTTCTCCTGTCAATGTAGATAGATCTTCCGTATTCATTAGTTAGTATTGCTATTTACTGTAAAAAGATGCTTCAAGGATTCCAAAAATACATAAATTTGGGAGTTTTCCCAATGTTTAAAAAAATATTTTTTAAATTAAAAAAAATAATATTCTGTTTTTCAATTTTTAATATATAGAAACAATATTTTATATTGCTATTCTTTAAATTACAGGAACGTCGGTTCCGTTTTGATATTGATTTTTATTACCTATCCCTCAAACAAAACTACTTTGAATGATTTGTTTTTTTATCTCACTTTTTAAAGATTTATATTGTATTATACTATTAATTAAAATTAAATTTCTTTTTTTAAAACCTCAATTTGGTATTTCAAAATTTATTTATAGAAATTAATTAATCCCTAACATAGGCTGTTTATATTTACATATTATTTTAACGAAACCTTAATAAAAATGCGAGTTGCCGTTCCAAAAGAAATCAAAAATAATGAAAACAGGGTAGCCTTAACCCCTGCCGGTGTCAAAGAGTTTGTAAAAAAAGGTCATCAGGTATTTATTCAAAAATCTGCTGGTGAAGGTAGTGGATTCAGTGATGAACTTTACCAAATGGCTGGGGCTACACTTTTGGCTGATATTGAGGAAACCTATCATGCCGGAGAAATGATCATAAAAGTTAAAGAACCCATTGCCTCTGAATACCTTTTCATACAGGAAAACCAATTACTTTTTACCTATTTTCACTTCGCCTCTAATGAGCCCCTTACCAGGGCCATGATCAAAAGTAAAGCCATTTGTATGGCTTATGAGACCGTCGAAAAGCCGGATAAAAGTTTACCCCTATTGGTTCCCATGTCAGAAGTCGCCGGAAGAATGGCCGTACAAAAAGGGGCCAATTATCTGGAAAAACCTTTAGGGGGCAGGGGGATCCTCTTGGGAGGAGTACCAGGAACTTTGCCTGCAAAAGTACTAATATTAGGAGGGGGAATAGTGGGGACACAGGCTGCCTGGATGGCATCGGGTTTGGGTGCAGATGTCGTCATATTGGATGTCTCCCTTTCCCGAATGCGCTATTTATCTGATGTGATGCCTCCAAATGTGAAAACCATGATGTCCAATGAATTTAATATCAGACAGCTCATTCCAACCGCCGACCTGATCATTGGTGCCGTGTTGATACCGGGGGCAAAAGCACCTCACCTTATTACAAAAGACATGTTGGGGGAAATGGTGCCCGGAACTGTTCTGGTAGATGTGGCCGTGGATCAAGGTGGATGCATAGAAACCTGCCAGCCGACTACTCATGAAGAACCCACTTATACCATTAACGGGGTTTTACACTACTGTGTAGCCAATATGCCAGGGGCAGTCCCTTATACCTCCACATTAGCACTGACCAACGCAACATTGCCTTATGCGCTGGAACTAGCAGAAAATGGTTGGAGAAAGGCCTGCCATAATTATCCTGAACTAAAACCCGGACTTAATATTATCCAGGGAGATGTGGTTTATGAAGCAGTGGCAGAAACTTTTGGACTCCCCTACATCCCAGTCATGAAATATTTGGGGATTTGAGTTTACTCAAACCAAATTTTCCGGCCCATATAATTAAATGGGCTTTGCTATCAAAAAAACCTGATCAAAATCAGGCTTTGATATTGCCTTGGTCATGAAATTTCCAAATTGCCTTCTCCAACTTTGTATCTCAAAACCAAGATGCAAATTACGTGGCAAATCCAGCGCTGATTCGAAAATATAATGTTCCCGCCCCCAGATACACCTCATTTCCGGCGGTGCCTTTCTGGAACAATAAGATTAACCAGGATATATGGAAAAAAGCATTTATAAATGCATACCGGGATTTTGGCCAATCAGAAGGGGTCAGTTTGTATATTCATCTTCCCTTTTGTGAAAGCCTGTGTACTTATTGTGGATGTAATAAGCGCATTACCAAATACCATCGGGTTGAAATTCCTTATGTTTCCAGCATCATGCAAGAGTGGAGCCAATACCTGGGATTATTGAAAGAAAAACCAAAACTTTCCGGGATCCATCTTGGAGGAGGAACCCCCACCTTTTTTTCACCTTCTTCTCTTGACATTCTCTTGAAACACATTATCGGCTCCTCCGTTCAAAAGAAAAATGCTGCTTTCAGTTTCGAAGGCCACCCCAATAATACTACTTACCAGCATTTGAAATTGTTGGCCAAACATGGTTTTGACCGGGTAAGCTATGGGATTCAGGATTTTGATCCCCATGTACAAAAGGCCATTCATAGGTTCCAGCCCTTTGAAAAGGTGAAAGAAGTTACGGAAAGCAGCAGGATGCTGGGATACCAGTCTATAAATTTTGACCTAATATATGGCCTCCCCCATCAGACCCTGAATACCCTTAAAGGTACTTTTCAAAAAGTGAGCACCCTTTTTCCTGAACGCATTGCATTTTACAGCTATGCCCATCTTCCGAGTGCCTTTCCATCCCAAAAAAGCTATGAGGCATTTTTACCCAATGAACAGGAAAAACGAGCTCTGTATGAACAAGGAAAAATCTGGTTAAATGAAATGGGTTATGAAGAGGTGGGGATGGACCATTTTGCCCTTAAAAATGACCCTCTTCTTAAGGCCAAGAGGGAAAAAACCCTCCACCGAAACTTTATGGGTTATACCACCTCCACTTCAAAAATTTTACTGGGTTTGGGTTGCAGTGCCATCAGTGACATTCACTATGCTTATGCTCAGAATGAAAAAATGGTCGAGCCCTATCAAAAGGCTATCTTTAATGGCGATATTCCAGTTATAAAAGGACATCTTCAAAATGACAATGATCTTTTGTTAAAGACAATCATCCTCAATATCATCTGTAATGGAAAGACCATTTGGCCACCTAAGCCGGACCTACTTCAACCGGCTGTCCAGGAGAAGCTCAACACTTTCCAACAAGAAGGGCTAATTGAAATAGGGCCAAATTACCTGCGTATCACAGAGAGGGGAAAACCTTTTGTAAGAAATGTTTGCAAAGCATTGGATCCATACTTTCAAGCATCAGAAAAAAAAGGCCAAACTTTTAGTCAAGTCATTTGATTGATTACCTTCGCAGAAATTCATTTCCTTCCCTAATGAAAATTGAAGCTATTTGTACAGACATTGACGGGACATTATTGGATAAAACCAGGGAAATTTCTCCTAGGACCAAGGCCGCAATTCGATCCCTGCCCAGGGATTTCCCTATCATTCTTGCCTCTTCGAGAATGCCCTCCGCCATGCGTCACTTGTTAAGGGACCTGGACAGGGAGAACCATCCCTTAATATGCTATAATGGAGGCTTTGTCCTGGGACCCTCCGGTTCTGAGGAAGCAACGGATATTTTGGATTCCAAAGAAATCCCTATCCAAATCTGTAAACAGATCCTCTCCCTGTCGGTGTCTACCGGTATTCATGTTGGTTTGTATACCCATGATGAATGGCATGCCCCACAATATGATTTCTGGACCAAAAAGGAAGAAACCGCCACCAAGGTGTCCGCATCCATTTTACCTGGAAACCAGGTGCTTGAATTATGGGAAAAACAGCAAAAAGGAGCCCACAAAATCATGTGCATGGGAAAGGCCGGTAAAATATCCCACCTTTATCAGGAATTGGCCAATACCTTTGCTGATCAACTCCATCTCTACCGCTCCAAAGATACCTATATTGAAATTGCCCCAAAACAGGTATCAAAAGCCACCGCACTTTCCCTTTTGCTCCATCAACACTATCAGATACCCATGGAAAATGTCATGGCATTTGGGGATAACTTCAATGATGTAGACCTGATCCAATCTGTTGGTTTTGGGGTGGCAGTGGGCAATGCCAAAAAAGAAGTAAAGGATGTGGCCAAAGCTTTAACTGCTAAAAATACGGAAAACGGTGTGGCCATGATGATTGAAAAATACTTGATCTAAAGTAAACCGCTCCCGTCTTCTCCCTGTTCCACAGCTTTGGCCAGAAAGGCCATGAAGGGGTTCATTTTTAAGAATGCATCCTGAGCTAATGGAACAAGTTCCCCTGAAAAAACCCCTGCATCCGGAATCTTTTTGGTTAGGATAAAACTTTTGTACTTTAAAAAATGGATATAGGGATGGTTTTTGTCATAATCCCTTGGTGAAGTCTTTAGCTGATCTCCCTCCAGACAACCAAAATTGGATTTGATTTCCCTGGAAGATAAAATAGATTCCAAATCCTTTCCTGAATAGTCAATTTCCTGTCTTATCTTTTTTAGAATTTCCGGGGTAGGCATCCATATTCCACCAGCTAGAAAGCTTTCCCCCGGCTGAACATGCAGATAATACCCAGGTCCTTCTGATTTTTTACCTCCAACCGCAAAATAGGCAGACATATTTGTTTTATAGGGCTGTTTATTGGCACTGAAGCGAACATCCCTGTTTTGCCTAAAGACACAATCTTTTGGACGTAGGACGGAGAACGCAGCATCCTGTTTACTTAAAAAAGCGAGGATTAGGCCTACCTGGTCTAAAAACTCATCCTTAAGCTCCAAATAACGGACTCTCTGATCATCCATCCATTCTTTATTGTTGTTAAGGGAAAGTTCACCTAAAAATTCCAATAGTTCCCGACTCATATAATTTGCTGATTAAATTAAAATATTTACCTGCTTACAAAAATAATCCATTGCCAACCTCCATGGAAATTTTATTAAATAAT
>JBBDSB010000097.1:0-27788 GCA_040905205.1 Cyclobacteriaceae bacterium | reverse complement strand
AAATAATTATTTACTACGTATTTTTAAATATTTTAAGCCACTTTAAAGAATTTATTACGTATTTTTTTACGTATTTTTACGTATTTAAATTTTTTTACCTACCTTAGTAATCCAATAGCTTTCAGTCAGTAACCCAGCCCAATTAACCTCTTTAAATCTAAAATTCCGGTACTTCTGTCCCGGGTTTTTAGATTTATAAAATTGATAAGCCTTCAAACATTCCAATTCAAAATCTAAACTACAGTTTTATGAAACATTCCAATAAAAAGGCCACTTTCATCCGACTTCTGGATTTTAAAAGCCGTCCTATGCGGGCATTTCACTTATCTTGGCTAGCGTTTTTCCTTTGCTTTTTTGGTTGGTTTGGTATTGCACCCCTTATGGCGGTTGTGCGAGAGGAACTTTCCCTAACCCAATCCCAAATTGGTAACATTATCATTGCTTCTGTTGCCATCACTGTCATTGCCCGCCTGGCGATTGGTTGGTTGGTGGATAAAATCGGTCCCCGGATCACTTATACTTATTTATTGATATTGGGATCCATTCCCGTGATGTTGATCGGATTAAGTGACAGTTACGAATCATTCCTGATTTTCCGCCTGGCCATAGGAGCCATTGGAGCTTCCTTTGTCATCACCCAATACCATACCTCCGTGATGTTTGCCCCGAATGTGGTGGGTACGGCCAACGCCACCTCTGCCGGCTGGGGAAATCTTGGCGGCGGGGTGACCCAAATGGTTATGCCCTTATTTTTCGCAATGTTTGTGAGTTTGGGTTTCTTGGACAGTTCGGCCTGGAGATTCGCCATGGTGATTCCCGGCATATTGATGGTGTTTTGTGGAATTGCCTATTATAAATGGACCACAGATTTTCCAGAAGGCAACAAAGCGGAGATCGACCGGGATACCATTTTGAAAAAGAAACGAAAAAAAGAGAAGGGTGCCTTTGCTGAAGCATTAAAAGATAAAAGGGTCTGGGCCTTATTTATGATATACGGGGCCTGTTTTGGCGTAGAACTGACCATTAATAATATTGCAGCCATTTATTATCATGATTATTTCAAACTGGATCTAAAAACGGCAGGATTAATCGCCGGTATCTTTGGTATGATGAATCTTTTTGCCAGATCCACGGGTGGATATTTTGGAGATAAAGCCGGCATGAAGTGGGGCCTTAAAGGAAGGGTAGCCCTCTTGGGAGGCCTCCTTTTTTGCGAAGGGCTGTCTTTGATGCTCTTTTCCCAAATGGCGGTTCTTTCTATGGCTATTTTTACCATGATTATTTTTAGCCTATTTGTACAAATGTCTGAAGGTGCGACCTATTCCGTGGTTCCATTTGTCAATAAAAAGGCCATTGGCACCGTCTCCGGGATTGTAGGTGCCGGAGGTAACGCAGGTGCCGTTATGGCCGGATTTCTATTTAAGGTTGAAAATATCAGTTATCCTGAAGCCCTTTCCATATTGGGTATCACGGTCGCGGTGGTAAGTTCCGCAACCTTACTGATACGGTTTTCTGCAGAAGATGAAAAAATAGCAAAGACTGAACTCAACGCTTCTTTGGAAGAAAACAAAGAAAACCTCCAACTACAACCCGAATGGATAAAAAAATAAATCCATTTGTTAACTGAAACTTTACGTCCTGAATATGAAAGATTCTACCTCCTATAAAACCACCTGTTCCTATTGTGGGGTAGGCTGCGGCATCATCGCCAAAAAAGATAAAAAAGGAAAGCTCAGGATTGCAGGGGATCCAGCCCACCCGGTCAACCAGGGCATGCTTTGCTCCAAAGGGATGAACCTCCATTATGTGGTTTCCGACCATTCTGACCGGCTGATGTATCCACAAATGCGTTGGGGAAAAAATCATCCCCACGAGAGGGTGAATTGGGATAGCGCCATGAAACGTGCCAGCGCTGTATTCAAGAGCATTATCCAAAAGCATGGCCCCGATTCGGTTGCTTTCTATGTATCAGGTCAATGCCTCACCGAAGAATATTACCTGGTCAACAAACTGTGTAAAGGTTACCTTCAGACCAATAACCTGGATACCAATTCCAGACTCTGCATGAGTTCAGCGGTGATGGGCTATGTTCAGACTTTGGGAGAAGATTGTGTGCCTGTAAGTTACGATGACATAGAACATGCGGATTGTTTTTTGGTGGCAGGTGCCAACCCTGCATGGTGTCATCCCATTTTATGGCGTAGGATAGAAAAGCACAAAGAAAACAACCCTGCTACAAAAATTATAGTGGTAGACCCCCGGCTTACCCAAACCGCCGGACAGTCGGATCTCCACTTACAGATTTTACCGGGAAAAGATGAAATCCTTTACCATGCCATCGCCAGATGCCTTATAGAGCAAGGAGATATTGATGGTTCCTTTATTCAAAATCACACCGATGGTTTCGATGCCTATAGCCGAAAAGTCATGCAGCATTCCCTGGAAGATATGGCTGCTGCCTGCGGATTAAAAGTTGAGGACATCCATACAGCGGCTTCCTGGATAGGGCAGGCCAATGGTTTTTTAACGCTATGGGCCATGGGACTTAATCAAAGCGCTTCCGGGGTAAATCAGAATCTCGCCCTCATCTCTCTGAACCTGATTACGGGGCAGATAGGTAAAAAAGGAGCTGGCCCATTTTCCCTTACCGGTCAGCCCAATGCCATGGGAGGCAGGGAGGTGGGAGGCATGTCCACTTTGCTGGCTGCACACAGAAAACTGTCCAATAAAGCGGACAGGCAGGCCGTGGCCCATTTTTGGGGCGTGAATGAATTACCTGAACGGCCAGGAAAAACAGCTATCGAAATATTTGAAGGCCTGGATTCGGGACAAATTAAAGCGGTATGGATCATTTGCACCAACCCGCTGACCAGTATGCCCGATACCCGGAAAGTGGAAAAGGCTTTGTCCAAGGCCCGATTTGTGGTGGTTCAGGACATTTCCCGAAATAATGCAGCCATCCCCTATGCAGACCTGGTTTTGCCTGCTGCCGGATGGGGAGAAAAAGAGGGAACCATGACAAACTCCGAAAGAAGAATCAGTTACTTACATCCTTTCCAGACGCCTCCGGGTGAGGCTTTGTCAGATGCAGAGATCCTTATGCGGTTTGCCAAAAGTATGGGATATAAGGGGTTTGATTTTAAAGGTTCGGAGGAAATCTTTGCAGAACATACCGAATTGACAAAAGGTACCCATATTGATATTTCCGGCCTGGATTATGCCTATCTAAAGGAGAAAGGTTCCGTACAATGGCCCTTTATTGACAAAAATTCCGGGGGCACCCCAAGACTTTTTTCAGATAAAATATTTTACACGCCAAATGGCAAGGCCAAATTGCTTACAGGAGGGCCATCGGAGGATTGCGAAGCCACCCACTCCGATTTTCCTTTGGTATTGACCACGGGTCGGATTCGGGACCAATGGCATACCATGACCAGAACAGGAAAAGTAAATAAACTCAACCAGCATTTACCTGATCCCTATTTGGAAATCCATCCTGAAGATGCTGCCATCCGGGACATCAAGGAGGGCAGCAATGTTTGTGTCAGTGGAAAAAGAGGGGAAGTAAGGGTCCGGGCAAAAGTAACGGAGACCATACGACAAGGGGTGGTTTTTCTGCCCATGCATTGGGGCAAGATTTTGGGCAATGATTTTTCCAGGACCAACAACCTTACTGGAAACGCCATTGACCCGGTATCCAAACAGCCTGATTTTAAATATTCAGCCGTTCAGGTGAGCCTATACAAAAAGCAAAAACAAAAAATTGTAATTGTAGGTGCAGGAGCAGCTTCCTACCGCTTTATACACTCCTATAGGGCGGTCAACCGGGAGGATGAAATCCAGGTATTCTGTAAGGAAAAATATCCCTTTTATAACCGGGTGCTTTTACCTGATTATGTAAACGAACATAAAAGTTGGGAACAATTGATGAAGTTTAAAGATGGGGAAATGGATAAACTGAATATCCGTCTTTTTACTTCCAATGGAATCACTGCGATAGACCGGCATGCCAAAACAGTTATGGATGAAAGGGGCAGACTGCATCATTATGATCAGTTGGTGCTTGCCACAGGGAGCCGGGCGTTCACCCCGCCGGATGCCCCCTTGCATTTACCGGGAGTATTTACCATGAGGGACAGACAAAACGCAGAAGACCTTAAAAATTATTTGGACAAAAAAGGGCATGTGCTCATTATTGGAGGAGGCCTGCTGGGTTTGGAAATGGCCTCGGCATTAAGGGAAATCAACATTGATGTCACCATGGTCCAGCTTGGTTCCCGATTGATGGAAAGGCAACTGGATCATACAGCCAGCTCCCTTTTGCGGGAAAAAATCGAGGAAATTGGTGTAAAATTGTACCTCAACAACCAGTTGGAATCCCTCTCCTTGACCAGTGGTCAAAAAGAATTGCATGTATCGCTGAAAAGTGGACAGACATTGAAGTGCAATGCCGTTGTTTATGCCATAGGCACACGTCCCAACATCTCTCTGGGTAAGTCAGGTGGATTACATTCCGGGATTGGAATTATGGTAAACAATTACCTGCAAAGCAGCGAACCGGAAATTTTTGCCTTAGGAGAAATTGCAGAGCACAGAGGGAAACTCAATGGTACCACCGCTGCTGCCGAACTGCAAGCCGACGTAGCGGCCAGGTACATGGCAGGTGATCTGCTAAGCCGGTACAAAGGTTTCGTCCCAATGAACATCCTCAAATTCTCCGATTTGGATCTTTGTTCCATCGGACTTCCTGAAATCCCACCCAATGCAACAGGATATGAAGAAATTATAATGATTGACACGGCACAAACCTATTATAAAAAATGCATTGTAAAAGATGATAAATTGGTAGGCGCTTTGCTTCTTGGGGATAAATCGGAATTTGCGGAATTCAAAGCATTAATAGAGGACCAAACCGAACTGGCCGCCAAAAGGCCGGAATTGTTGAGGGGGAAAAAAACCAGTGAACCCCTCTTAGGAGAATTGGTGTGCTCTTGTGGGCAGATTGGAAAAGGAAACCTGGAAAATGCCATCAAAGAAGGATTTATTGAATTCAGTTCATTGTGTCAAAAAACAGGTGCCGGATTGGGTTGCGGCAGCTGCAAACCTGAGGTTCAAAAAATTCTTGATAAAAAATTACAGCCGGAACCAAGCTATGGAACCTGATTCCTCCCAATACCCGTTAAAATGACTATTTTTATAAATCCTTTGGAATACAAGCAAAAGATATTAAACCAGGAAATATGATTGAAAAGGCCGATTTGGTTAGGGTATTTGTTAAAGGCGGAATAATCTCTCCCGGTGATTTTATGAAAATCATTGAGACCACCGCTGCATTGGGAACCGATTATATCCATTTAGGTTCCAGACAGGATATACTATTTCCTGTTAAAAATAAAAATGCCAACATCCTGGAAAAAACTTTCAGTAGCATCAACACCCTTTTTGATACCGACGGAGAAGCATTCCACAATATTGTGTCTTCTTATCCCTCCCTGGATGTAATGCCTACCACCCATTGGCTGGCTTCGCATACTTATCACTATATTTTGGATACCTTTGATTACCAACCTAAGCTAAAAATTAATATTACCGATCCGGTACAAAGCCTGGTACCTCTTTTTACGGGAAATATAAATTTTGTGGCCTCCCATATTGAGAATTATTGGTACCTGTACCTCCGTTTTTCGGAATGGGGTCAAATCCCCTGGTGTGCCCCGGACCTCATCTATAGCTATGACCTGTCCAAATTAACCAGGCAATTAGAAAACAACCGGGCAACGGAAAAATTCAAGGACTACTCGGCGCTGTATGATTCGACCAAAGCCATGCTGGAATTCAATCACCAGAATATGACCCAGGAACTGGACTTTCCTGAACCCAATACCCTGTATTATGAAGGCATGAACCGGATAATGGGTGGGAAATATTGGTTGGGATTATATTGGAGAAACAACCAATTTAATATCAATTTTCTAAAAGCCCTATGCCAGCTTTGCATGGATACTGACATCGGGAAAATCAGTCTTACGCCGTGGAAATCCATCATTGTTAAGGGTATTGCCGAACAAGATCGGTTAAGTTGGGAAAAATTATTGGGGAAATTCGGTATTAATATAAGGCACAGTTCTTTGGAGCTGAATTGGCACCTACCTGTAATGGATGAAGAAGCCCTCGTTCTGAAAAAATATTTGGTCAGGGCATTGGATAAAGTGGATATCAGTACCTATGGTTTATCTTTTTCTGTCAAAACCCAACATATGGTCCTATTTACCTCGGTGGCCATTGAAAAGGAAAAGCTTTCTGAAAAGCCGGAAGAAAACGGTACTTTCAATATTTTATATGCAAAAGATTTTAAACCCAATGGGATGGAGTACCTTTACTACGTACGTGGGGTTACCAAAGAAACTATCCCCTCCTTATTGATTGAACTCAGCCACAAATATTATGACCAACTTGCCATGGAGAAAGAGGAGGAGAAGCATCCGGATTTTCAGAAAGTCCAAAAATCCCATAAAAAATTTCAATGTAACTCCTGCCTAACGGTATATGATGAAAAACTGGGAGATCCTGAATCTAATATTCCTTCCGGGACTCCATTCCTTTCACTTACCCCAGACTATTGTTGCCCCATTTGCGAAAATCCGAAATCTGCTTTTAAAAGAATTTGATTATGAAACTTAGAATCCATAAAAATTTGATCAGGCTGAGGCTTTCCCAAACAGAGGTGGATCAAATAGGCCAGGGGGACGCCATCATAGAAACACTTTATTTTCCGGGACAAGAAGCAAATGATTTTTGCTATGCCCTGTCACCCACTGAGCGCCTGCCTTCCATTTCTGCCAGATTTTCCGACCGAAAAATAGAGATCAAGGTGCCAATATCAGAAGCCTCAAATTGGGCCCATTCCGAACAGGTTGGAATGGAAGCCTCCCTTAAAATTAATGACCAAGTAGATTTGCACATCAGCATAGAAAAGGATTTTCAATGCCTTCACAAAAGGCCAGGGGAAGACGAATCAGATAATTTTCCCAACTCCGCATTAGGTTCCTGATGGTAGATTCTTTTGGTTTATAAATTGGTTAAAATGTTTTGGTTGACCCAATCGATCTCCTCCTTACGAATCGTATGTAAAACATCCTTAAAAATCAAGATTTTGATGTCCGCGCCCATTGTGGACAACAACTCAGCGGAATCATGAATCCTTGCCAGGGGTACATGAAAGTCTTTATGACTGGCACCCATAATTTAACTGCACTTTTGGAAGTCCCTTCGCAATATTCTCCCTGTTGGCTTCCGCCCACCCAGGTAGTTGAAGATTTCCTCCCAAATGTTCCTTTGTTTCATCTATCATAAAACCAGGCTCATCAGTAGCTACCTCAAAGAGTATGCCGCCCGGCTCCCTGAAATAAATTGATTGGAAATAACTTCGGTCTTTAACTTCGGTTACCTGCAAACCATGTTCCCGTAACTTTTGCTGAACTTTTAGTTGATTTGTATCATTAGCTGTCCTAAAAGCAAGGTGGTGGACGGATCCTGCACTTTGAAGGGAATTGAAAGAGAGATCCATGGTAATAATATCTACCGTTTCTCCTGGTTTCCCATCAATACCAAAACGGTCTCTTTTTTGCCCTTCTTCCGCCAATAACCGATAATTAAGAACATCAGTAAGTAAAGCCATTGTTGCCGCTTTGTCGCTAAGGTTAAGGGTAACGCCAAAAAATCCCTTAATGGAATTTTGGGATGGAACCGACCCACCTGACCAACCTTTCCTTCCGTCATCTTCAACCCCAACCATTTCTAAACCCATACCATCATGGTCCTCAAACCTTAATACTTGTTGACCAAACCTTTCCAAAGTGTCCGAAAGGGTAATCCCTAATCTTTCCAATCTTTTTCTCCAATATTCAATGGCCGACCAGGAAACAGAAAAGGCAGTATAGGTCAGTTCACCAACACCTTTTCTCCCCCTGCGTGCCCCCTTAAATGGAAAAAATGTTAGCAAGGTTCCTGGAGATCCCACCTCATCCCCAAAATAAAAATGATACACATCCGGTGCATCAAAATTGATGGTTTTTTTTACAAGCCTCAAACCCAATACCTGGGTGTAAAAGTCCAGGTTTTTTTGTGGATCACTGGCTATGGCCGTAACATGATGTAATCCTGTGATTAATTTTGTCATGATGCCTGGTTTAGGTAAAACAAAGCCTTAAAATAATAAATCAAGGCTTGGTTTAAATTAAATTATTGCTTCACCAATTGAATACTGGCCAAAATCCTGACCTCATCACCCACTACCACACTTCCTGCTTCGGTTACTGCCGACCAGGTAAGTCCAAATCCTTTTCGGCTGATTTTCCCTTCAATTTCAAAACCAGCTTTGGTCTGCCCATATCCGTCAACTACCAGTCCACCGAAATCTACCGAAAACGAAACAGGCTTGGTAGTGCCTTTAATGTATATACATATATTAAGATAAATTTTTTTATCCTCTTAATTTATCCAACAAATCATTGAGTTGGATCACCTCATTTTCATCCAAATTCAAAATATTCCTATTGGATGTTTTGATTTCCTCATCCAATTGTTTCAAAATTTGCAAACCGTCCTGAGTAATGGTGATATCCACCTGCCTTCTGTCGTGAATACATTCCTTTCTACATACCATATCCTTTTGCTTTAATTTTTCCACAAGCCGGGAGGCATTGCTCATTTTATTGAGCATTCTATCCTGAATGGAAGATACGGTGGTAGGATCTGGATGCTGACCTCTTAATATCCTCAGTACATTGTATTGTTCGGGTGACAAATCATAGGGCTTGAAAATTTTGCTCTGGCATGTGACAATGTAGCTATTAGTATACAAAAGGTTCACAATGGCCTTGTTGTAAATATCTTTGAATGTTTTTTGCTTTATTTCGTCTTCAATTCTCACTTATTATCTTATGTATTTAATGTATATACATATATTAATGTCAGAAAGTTCTAAAATTGACCGTGAAGTTTTAAAAAAAAATTAACTCATTGAAATTCAGCTATTAAAATTTATTTAAATGGGTGAAAAATGGATGATCCGAAAAAGGATAGTGATTTTTTCATGTCCATTCAAGAAGAGAGTGCCTCTTGCCAATCATATTTTTCTTTACGATCTTAATATATCCATGGTATTGGCTTTTAAAATATTAAAGCTGTTGAGCCAGCCCAGCAAGACCGTCATTGCGGTGATCAATACAAATACCGTAATCAAAGGAATCCATTCCATCCGGAAGGAGATTTCAAATACATAAAAACTCAACAATGCAGAGGCTAAAACGGATAACAATACCCCGCCCCCTGCGGCCAAACCTCCTAAAAACAGGTATTCCAGGGTATTAATGACCAACAAGGTCCCTCTCCTGGCTCCAATAGTCCGGAGCAATATATTCTCTCTTATTCTCTGAAATTTACTGATCAGCAAGGAACTGATCAGCACCAACACCCCTGTCATGATACTGAACAAGGCCATGAACTGAATTACAAAACTTATTTTACCGAGAATTTCTTCCAGGGTTTCCACAATCATGCTAAGGTTCACCACTGAAACATTCGGAAATTGCCTAACCATGGTATTTTGCAAATCCGCAGATTGCTGATCATTTTTGGTTTTGGTAATCAAAACGTGGAATTTTGGTGCATTCTCCAGCACATTATCTGGGAAAACAACCAGAAAATTAGTGGATACCTGTCTGAAATTCACTTTTCTGAAGCTTCCCACATAGGTTTTCAAAGGCCTGCCCTGCACATCAAACAGAATCTCGTCTCCCAATGAAACTTTGTTTCTTTCTGCATATCCTTCCTCCAAAGAAACAAATATGCTGTCTGTACTTGAACGGTAGGGCCTTAAACTACCTTCCAAAAGTTCCTCCGAATTGATCAGGGTATCTCTGTAAGTCACCCTAAATTCCCGGTTATACATTGAATTAGACCGTCTTTCTTCCTCTTCCAAAGCTTCATTATCTTCTTTGGTGAGCCCATTAATTTCAGAAACTGCCATGGTAACGATGGGAACATGTTGGAGGATGGGCATTCCCCTTTCCGTCAGCAATCTTTTGGTTCCCTCTACCTGCTGACTTTGGATATCAAAGAAAAGCATATTGGGTTGGTCCTCCTTATCTGCAAATTTTACTTCATTCAATAACTGATTCTGAATAAAATACAAGGTACCGATCATGGCCGTTCCCAATCCAATGGTAGCCAGTAAAGAAACAGTTTGGTTGTTTGGCCGATATAAATTGGACAAAGCCTGTCTTACGGGGTAATTTAGGGAGAGCGGTAAAAATTTCCGAATGCCCCACATCAGGCCAATGGCCAGAAACCATAAAACCCCAAATGCAAAAATCACAAATCCGGTAAACCAAAAGGTTTCCTCCCACTTTCCGAGTAACTGGTAACTAAATCCAATAATGAATAATATAATACTGCCCAGGACAGCCCAACGCAAAGGATCCTTTCTAAAACCGACACTACCTTCTTCAGGCCTCAATGTCATCATTGGGGAGACCTTTCTTATTTTTAATAAGGGCATTAGTGCAAAAAGAATTGAAATCATGATACCGGTAACTGTCCCCAGGATTACAGCATTCCAGGAAATCTGCACATTAACGTCCACCGGTAGGAAATCGCTAAAAATAAATGGAAGCAAAAATTGTAAGAAGGCTCCCCCGGCGGCACCGAGCAATGAGCCTATTAATCCCATAATAAAAATCTGGATGAGGTAAACCCCAAAAATTTCTTTGGATCTAACTCCCAGGCACCTTAAAACGGCCACAGAAGGCAATTTCTCTTTTACAAAAACATTAACAGCACTTCCCACGCCTACACAACCCAACAAAACGGCTATAAAGGCCACCAAACCTAAAAAATCGGCTAAATTTTTAAAGGACCTTCCCGTGGATTCTTTTTCGGAGGCTACTGTCTCATACCTCACTTTATCTTCCTCCCAGGCTGCCTCCTGATCTTCAATAAGCTTGTCCAAATCGACCGTTTCTCCCAATTTAAAATAATGGATATAATTGATCCTGCTTCCATATTGGACCAGGCCGGAGGCTTCAAGTTGATCCATCGGAACGTATACGGCGGGTGCCACGGTTGCGGTTATCCCGATCTGGCCAGGCACCTTTTGTAAGGCACCCACTATTTCCAGGGTTACATTTCCCACTTTGATACTATCGCCTACTCCGGCATCAAATTGGGCCAAAAGGGTTTTCTCCACCAAAGCCCTTTTGCCTCCCTTCCTAAATTCCTGTTCACCTTCAAGAGGCAGGGTTTCCAAACTTCCGTAAAAAGGAAAGTCGCCTTCCAGTGCGCGTACTTGTGTTAGCCTGCTTTCTCCGTTTAAAGGGAAAAATACCATGGAGGCAAAATTGACCTCGAAAGCATGAGCATCTGCCAGTTCCACCATTTCAGGAAATTCAATGGCTTGCCTTTTTCTCAAAGACAAGTCGGCCCCCAACATTTCTTTTGCCTGACTATCAATGCTTTTACTGAGGTTATCCCCAAATGAAGTGACGGCCACCAAAGCCGCAATTCCCGTCACAATGGCTGAAACAAAAAGGATCAACCTGAACCCCGTCTTTCGAAGGTCCCGTTTTGCCATTAATAAAGACCAGCCCCAATCAACCATTCACTGCCTCCTGTAATTTACCTCCTTTAATATGTATGGAATATTGACTTCTGGCAGCCAGTTCAAGATCATGGGTTACCAAAATCAAGGTAGTCCGCTCATCTTCATTGAGCTTAAAGAGGAGATTTTCTATCATTTCTCCCGTTTCGGTGTCCAGGTTGCCTGTAGGTTCATCAGCAAACAGGATTTTAGGCTCATTCGCAAAAGCCCTGGCAATGGATACCCTCTGCTGTTCCCCACCTGAAAGTTGATTGGGGTAATGGGTCATCCTATCCTGCAAACCAACTTTTTCCAATAATTCAATTGCTTTTTGCTTGGCGTCTTTCCTTTTCTTCAACTCTAAGGGCACCATCACATTTTCCAGAGCGGTAAGGGTTTGTAAAAGCTGAAAATTTTGAAAAATAAATCCAACCAACTGGCTTCTGACCGCCGCTCTTTGATCCTCATTCAAACTTTCCAAAATATTTCCATCCAAAATTATACTACCTTCGGTGGCAATATCCAGGCCTGCACATAATCCAAGAAGGGTGGTTTTACCACTCCCGGAGGGACCTACTATGGAAAGTGTTTCACCTGGTTCGACTTTAAAATTGACCTGATCCAAAACTGTCAATTGCCGATTGCCACTTTGGTAAGTTTTAGTTAATTTCTCAACTTTCAATATACTCATAGCTTTCAAAGAAAAATAATTACCTCATGTAAACAAAGACTATACTGGATTAAGTTTAGTAATTTTGAATAAAGTAAAACTATTTTAAACCAAAATGCTCAAAAAAATGAAAAATCAGTTTTCATTTGCACTGATATGGGCACTCTGTTCCATCCTATTGATGAATTGTGGTCCTAATAAAAAGGAGGATAAAGCCTCTCAAATTTCTTCTTCTAAAGAGGAGGAGGCCTCAGAACGCAAATTGATCCTGTTTTTTGGAAACAGCCTGACCGCTGGTTATGGCATTGAGGAAGAGGATGCCTTTCCCGACCTGATCCAGAATAAACTGGACAGTTTGGAAATGGACTATCAGGTGATCAATGCGGGGCTAAGTGGTGAAACCACTGCCAGTGGATTCAATAGGTTAGATTGGTTTCTTGAGGATCGACCGGATGTGTTCATTTTGGAATTGGGCGCCAATGATGGATTAAGGGGAATTCCTTTGAATGAAACTAGAAAAAACCTAAATGCCATCATCGAGAAAGTCCAATCCACCTACCCTGAAACCAAAATACTTCTTGCCGGGATGCAGATTCCTCCCAACATGGGTCAGGATTATACCGAATCTTTCAGGGCAATGTATGAGGAAATCGCCAAGCAAAATCAAAATAAGGTGTTCCTGATTCCATTTTTATTGGAAGGAGTGGCAGGAAACCCTGAGTTGAACCTTCCGGATGGCATACACCCTACCGAAGAAGGACATGAAATCGTGGCCGAAAATATTTGGAGCTATCTTGAACCCTTCCTGTAAACTTTAAATTTCCTCTTTACTTTTCTAAGAGAATGGCTAAAATACCCAGGGCATGAGGCCGGGAATGATGACAGGTTTTTTAATTTGAAAATTTTGTCTTACTTTTTGAAGAATTTTAAAAAAATATTAAAAGCATGGGCGTTAACATACAGGCTTCGGAAGAGGAATACGATGTAATCATCGTAGGTTCAGGAGCAGGTGGAGGCATGGCCTCCAAAATTTTGTCAGAATCAGGATTAAAAGTAGCCGTTCTGGAGGCAGGAGCAGACTTTGATCCTGCCAAAGAGGAGCACAGAACCCAATTGAGATACCCATGGGAATCACCCCGGAGAGGAGCTGGCACCGTAAGGCCCTTTGGTGACTTTGATGCTGCCATAGGGGGATGGGACATAGAAGGCGAGCCTTACACCAGGGGCGAAGGAAGCGAATTTGACTGGTTTAGATCCAGGATGCTTGGAGGAAGAACCAACCATTGGGGAAGAATTTCTTTAAGGTTTGGTCCGCTCGACTTCAAAAGAAAAGATCAAGATGGTTTGGGAGATAACTGGCCTATTGGCTATGAGGACATGGCACCCTATTATGATAAGGTGGACAAACTCATAGGGATTTTTGGATCAAAAGAAGGAATCATGAATGAACCGGATGGTTTTTTTCTACCTCCCCCCAAGCCCAGATTACACGAACTATATGTTAAAAAAGGGGCAGGTAAAATCAACCTGCCTGTCATTCCTTCCAGGCTTTCCATTTTGACACGGCCCGTTAACAATGACCGGGGAGTATGTTTTTTTTGTAATCAGTGCAATAGGGCCTGCCAGATATATGCGGATTTTTCCGCTGGAACCTGTTTGGTCAAACCTGCCATAAAAAAAGGAAAAGTAGACCTGTATACCATGGCCATGGTAAGGAAAGTCATGACCGATAGCAGCGGGAAAGCCACTGGTGTCAGCTATATCAGCAAGTTGGACATGCAGGAATACAAATTGAAAGCCAGGGTGGTGGTCCTTGGCGCATCTGCCTGTGAATCTGCCCGCATCATGCTTAATTCAAAATCCAGCACCCATCCCAACGGACTTGGAAACACTTCCGGCATAGTGGGAAGGTACCTCCATGATTCCACAGGCGCAGACCGGATGGGCATTATGCCGGATTTGATGGATAGGGATAGGTACAATGAAGATGGTGTGGGCGGGTTGCATGTATACACTCCCTGGTGGTTGAACGACAAAAATCTAGATTTTGCCAGAGGCTATCATATTGAATACTGGGGAGGCATGAGCATGCCATCTTATGGATTTGGTGGGGGTATGGATACCATGCGGCAATACATCAAAGATGAATTCGGAAATCCAAGTCCAAACGGTGGGTATGGAAAAGGATTAAAAAATGACATCAGAAAATTTTATGGAAGTATTGTAGGCATGTCTGGAAGAGGGGAAAGCATTCCTCAATATGAGAATTTTTGCGAAATTGATGATCAGGTGGTGGATAAATATGGGATCCCTGTTTTGAAATTCCACTATCAGTGGACCGATCAGGAACTGAATCAGGCCAAGCACATGCACGAAACCTTTGAGGAGGTTTTGACCAGCATGGGAGCCATTATCCTTGGAAACAAACCAGGATCTGAAAATCAGTATGGTCTTCATAAACCCGGCAGAATCATCCATGAAGTAGGTACCACCCGGATGGGAGATGACCCCAATACATCAGTCCTTAACAAATACGCCCAGGCACATGACTGTAAAAATTTATTCGTAGTGGATGGCGGACCTTTTGTTTCGCAGGCTGACAAAAACCCAACATGGACCATTCTGGCCTTATCCTGGAGGACATCGGAATATATTATAGAGCAATTGAATCAAAAAAACATATAAAGTAATGAACAGAAGAGAAAATTTAAAGCTGTTGTTTACAGGATCACTTGGATCAGGTCTTTTCTTTACGGGTTGTGGCCCTGAAAAAGTCCAGGAAATTGCCTATGATCCTAAAATAGGAGAATTTGGAAGTTATGGCAGGACCCCTGAGGAAATTGCCCTCAATGAAAAGCTGAAGTCCGCCACTTTCTTTACAGAGGAAGAAAGAAAAAAAATGGATATCCTGGTGGACATCATCATCCCAGCCGATGAAACCTCGGGCAGTGCCACAGATGCCGGGGTTCCGGATTTTATTGAATTCATGATGAAAGACATCCCTGCCTACCAGACCCCCATGCGTGGAGGATTGCTTTGGCTGGATCACCAATCAGATGAAAAATTTGGTGCGAAATTCCTGGACATCAATGATTCCCAAAGAATTCAAATCATTGATGAAATCGCCTATCCCGATGATGCCCAACCGGATAAAGAGAGTGGGGTAAGGTTTTTCAATATGCTTAGAAACCTTACTGCTACCGGATTTTTCACCAGTGAGGAAGGCTTTAAGGACCTGGGCTACGTGGGCAACCGACCCAATGCGTGGGATGGCGTACCGGAGGAGGTATTGGCCAAACATGGATTGGAGAATGACCCTAAATACAAGGACATTTATTTGGATGTTTCTACCCGGGGCACCATTGCACAATGGGATGATGAAGGAAATCTTATTGCTTAATCCATTTGGAATAAAAATAAATCAGACATTTTAAATTAAAAGCAGGGGTAACCCATTCTATTGAGTTGGCCATTGCTTTTTCGGATTTTAATGAAGTTTTCAATTACCCAAAACATACAAAACCATGAAATTACTTCCCAATATTCTGACAGTTACCTTGGGTTTATTTATAATTGGCCAGTCCAAAAATATAAATGCCCAGGAGATACCTGTTTTTAACGGTAAAAACCTGGATGGCTGGCATGTGGATGTTCCTGAAATGGACAAAAACTCCGATGCCCCAAATCCATTTATAGTGCGGGATGGAATGCTTGTCAGTCTGGGGAACCCCCAGGGGCATTTGATTTCTAATGAAATTTATCAAAATTACAGGGTAGAAGCTGAATATCGGTTTCCTGGAGAAACTGGGAATTGTGGCATATTGGTCCATGCCTCCACCCCCAGGGCTTTATATGATATGTTTCCAAAATCCATAGAAGTGCAGATGATGCACGAAAATGCCGGGGATTTTTGGTGCATCGTCGAAAATATTGAAGTGGAAAACATGGTAGAAAGGCGTGGCCCAAAAGAAGAATGGGGCGTTACGGAAGGAAAAAAAAGGAGAATTTTAAATCTTACCGAAGGCTCAGAACATCCTCCCGGGCAATGGAATAAAATGACCATAGAATGTCTGGGAGACCGCATTAAGGTCTGGGTGAATGGGGATTTGGTGAATGAAGGCTTTAATGCCACAGCAAAAAAAGGAAATATCGCTGTCCAGGCAGAAGGGGCAGAGGTGGAATTCAGAAAACTGACGCTTATGCCAATTGATAAATTATCGGATTAAAGTATTCATCCTCATCCTAGTGTCATGTCACATCAATTTTGACGCCAAACCAACTTATCTAGATCTTCTAATAAAAGGTCAATCCCGTGGGCTGTCTTCCCCTTAAAGGGACAGAGGGGAGAGCGTGGGCAAATGCCATTTATCGTATGACACAACACAAGTCCAATCCAAATATTCAACCATAAAAATCGGAAAGCCTGGCCAACCCTTTTCTGTCCAACAAAATGATTTTTTTTCCTTCTAATTCGATAAGACCATCTTTTTTGAATTCTGAAAGCAATCGAATTACGGTTTCGGTAGCAGTACCCACCAGCCCGGCAATTTCCTCACGGGTTAATACAATGTTTAATCTTTGATTGCCATGTCCATCCACCCCATAGGAATCTCCTAATTTAAGAAGGGTCATGGCTAATCTTTCACGGATGGATTTTTGGGTGGCATCCGTCAGTTTTTCTTCCATAAGCCCCATGTCATGACAAAGGGCCTGGGTAAGCCGACGGTGAAAGTCGTTATCCTCTGCCAGCACCTTGAGGAATGTCTCTTTAGGCACAAAACAAATTCTGGCGTCTTCCACTATGGTGGCCGTGGTGGTATAGGATTCCTCTCCAATTAATGAAGTGTAACCTACAAAATCACCCTTTTTGGCGAGACTGATTATTTGTTCTTTCCCATTGGAGGCAGTTTTAAAAATTTTAACCACACCACCATTTACACAAAACACCCCAAGTGGTTTGGTGTTTTCATAGTAAAGAATTTGACCCTTTTTATGAGAAATGAAATTTTTACTATCTGAAATATTACAGAGATGTTCTTCCTTCAAGTCTGAAAACATGGAGAACTTTCTGCTCAGGCACAATTCGCATGGTGTACTTTTAATTTTTTCCATCAATTTTGGATAGCGATTTAGTATTAGTCTAAATTTAAGGTCCAATTTAGGTAAATTATATGACCAAAGTCACTGAATAAAATAATTAATACGCTTTGAGACTTAATTATTATTTAAAAACCGGAAAGTGATTAATTTGCAGGTATTTTTCCACATTTACCTGTTTTTCCATAAAAATATGGGCTTTTCCGTTAGAAATCCCCAAAAATGCTGCCCCTATTTTTTTATTGTAAAGGCACACTTGTTCCACTGTTTTTTGGGTCAATTTTATTTCCGGGGCTTTACATTCAATTAAAAAAAATGGTTCCCCCATTCTGTCCAGCACCAAAACGTCAAACCTTTTCCTCATTTCATTGTACCAGATGCCTTTCTCCAGGGCGAAAAGACTTTTGGGATATCCTTTATGTTCAATTAAATACTTAATGATGTGTTGTCTCACCCACTCTTCCGGGGTTAGGAACAACCATTTTTTTCTTAATTCATCAAAAATGAGAAATTTACCCGTTTCCCCAGTCTTGATCTTAAAATTGAATTGAGGTAAATTCAGGGTATTTCCTTCATAACCCCTATTAAATGCCACCATAATTTAAAATTCACCCACCATAGGAACATTGAATAAAAATTGCATCCTGCATAGGAATGATTATATTTATTTTTCCTCTAGAAAACAAGGTACGGCGCCAGGCGGTTCACCCATTCTTCATTGAATATTTTAATCTTCAAAAGATCCTCCGAGTTTTTTAACCCTCCATGTTGTTTGCGGTAGGCAAGGATTACCTTGGCTTCTCCGTATTTTATATAGGGATGTCGTGCAAGCCCCTTCAAGTCGATATCATTAAGGTTGATTTTCTGTGTGATCTTTGGTTCAAAAGGGAAAGCCTCATAAATTTTCTCAGCCAAATCCGCATCGATTCCATACACTTCCAAAATTTGCTTTTTGGTATAAAAGCCACCCAAATTATCTCTAAAGGCCACAATTCGGGCAGACAAAACAGGTCCAATTCCGGAAACCATTTGGAGCACAACCGCATCAGTTTCATGGAAAAGAACTTTATTCAGCTCAGGTTCCTGTCTATTGTTCCAGTTGCTGCTTTTTTTATTTTTATCATTCTGACTATCCTGGGGTTCATCCTGAATATTATCACTTGCTTCCGTTTGGATTTGTTGGGGCGGTAGGTCGATTTCTTGAAAAACAGAATCCTGTCCCGCAAAGTAAATCCTGGCGTATTCCAGGTAGTTTTCATATTCCTTATCAGAGCGATATTGATAAAACCAATCAATCGCCGTAGGGATAAAATATAAAAAAAACAACACAGGAATTACCAAAACAAATCCCCTGGCCTCCCTTTGGGTAAATCCAAAGTACAATTTTAAAAAGTGAAAGAATTTATTTCCCATTGATTTTATCTATTCAACACATAAAGTAATAAAATTGGAATTATATTCCAAAATTTAGCATTATTGCAAATAGAAGAAAACAAATAAACCTTGATGAATACTATTTAGAAAGATTATAAATTAAATTCTACATCATCCAATTGTTCATTTCGTCCTGTTTCTATGATAAATTTGTAAACGCAAAATAGAAGTTTATGCAGCAAAAATTCAAAGCTTTAAGTCTATCCTATAAAAATGCTCCAGTTGAAATCCGTGAATTGGTTTCATTGGATGAAAGAGCAGTACGTTCCTTATTGGGAAAGCTAAAGGAATTTTTCAGTGTAACAGATACTTTGATCCTGTCCACCTGCAACAGGACAGAAATTTATTATAACCATGAACTGGACCTTTCCACAGAAATCATCAAGCTGGTAGGATTGGAGAAAGGACTGGAAGATGCCGTATCCTATATTGAATACTTTCGCATTTTTCCAGATGACAGAGCTGCTATAAAACACCTATTCAGGGTTGCTTTGGGGCTAGAAGCTCAAGTTATAGGGGATATGCAAATCTCCAATCAGGTGAAGAGGGCCTATCAGGCCTCGGCAGATATGGAAATGGCAGGTCCTTTTTTACACAGGTTAATGCATACCATATTTTTTTCCAATAAAAAAGTAGTTCAGGAGACGGCTTTCAGGGACGGTGCCGCCTCTGTATCCTATGCCGCCGTGGAGTTGATAGAAGAACTCACTTCCAACACCCATCAACCGAGGATTCTTCTAATCGGCCTGGGGGAAATCGGAGAAGATGTGGCCAGGAACATGGTCTACCTCCCGGATGCCCAGGTCAAAGTAGCTAACCGAACCGACTCCAGGGCCAGAGAACTTGCTGGGGAATACGGCTTTGAAGCCATTCCCTTCGAAGATGTCTTTGAGGCCATGAAGGATGCAGATGTGATCGTATCATCCATTATGAAATCTGCACCATTCATTACCAAAGGGCTGGTAGGAACTTTTGAAATAAAAAGCTACAAATTATTTGTGGATCTTTCTGTTCCCAGAAGTATCGATACCGCTGTGGAGGATATCCCTGGTGTTTTGCTCTATAATGTGGATAACATCAGAAGTAAAGCCAGTGAAACTTTAAGTAAAAGGACTGCCGCAATCCCTCAGGTTGAAGCCATCATTGAGGAAAATATCGGGGAATTTTACGATTGGAAGAAAGAAATGATGGTTTCACCAACCATCAATAAACTAAAGAACACCCTGGAGCAAATTAGAAAAGAAGAATTGGAGCGGTATTTTAAAAACACGGATGTTCAGGAATATGAAATCATAGACAGGATCACCAAAAGCATGATGCAGAAATTCCTCAAGGTTCCGGTAGTTCAACTGAGGGCCGCATGCAAGCGTGACCAGGCTGAGGAGATGATAGATATTATCACTGATTTATTTGATTTGGAGAAACAAACCACCAAAAAGCATAATTAAATAGAAATAAATGAATTGCCAATAAGCCATCGAAGTCTCAGATGACCACCTCGATTTTTCCTAATTCTTCTACTCAGTAAACTTTTGAAATTCTGGTTTTTCTTTTTACTTTACTAAAATTTATTGAGAAATATGTTGATGCACTTCCACCCAAAAACATTTTTGTTTTTTATTGTTTTGGGTACCATTTCCTTTAAAAGCCCGGGACAAACCTGGGAAATTTTTGACAGGAACTATAACCTTATTCAAAAAGTTGAAAACGGCAATTTCCATATTCTGGGGAACGCTTTAAGAATCAATGATTCAGGGGAAAACCTGAACCTTTTAGGGCAAAATTATGAAGCCTACTCCTCTATTTCGGGGGCTAGCATTTACCAATACCTGGAGCCTTGGCTAATTGTCCGGAAAAACAATAAATTTGGAGCTTTTCATGAATATGGTGACCAGCCCCTGCCATGCGAATACGATAGGATCCAGACTTTTTACAATTTACTTTTGGCACAAAAAGGCAATGAATTTTTCCTTTATGACCGCGGCAAAAACAGTACTGAGTCCATTGGTGTTTTTGAAAGTGCCCGATTTGCGAAAAACGGCCAGGTGATTGCAAAAAAGCTCCAAGGGTATTATTTACCACTTTCCATGGACCCTAACCACCTCTATGAATCTTTAGAGGACACCTGTGAGGATGTCATCCTGGCAAAAGAGGATTCTGGTTTTGGTCTGATCAACAGGGAAGGTGAATATATTTTGGAGCCCATAATTGATGAAATGAAATATACCCATGCCAATCATTTTTTTGCCCAAAACGGCGATGAATTCTTACTGATCAAAGCCCAAACCAATAATGCCAATATCAGGTACAACAGTTTTCACAGAATTGCCATTGAAGATGATGTGATGGTGGAATATATACACGGAAAGCTTCGGCGGATCATGAAAGAGGACGGTATACTTTTGGATATTGTTGGCATGACCGGGGTGAAAAAAATTGGTAAAAACCATTTCAATGTCTTTTTTCGGGATGACAAAACAGGCCTTTTGGATGAAAAAGGGAAATGGGTAGTAAGTCCCACCGTGACGGCCCAAAAGTTGTATCCGGGTAATGATGGATTTTATGGGGCCTTGATAGGTGATCATTATGGGTTTGTAAACAAGGAAGGTATGGAAATCATCCCAGCCGAATTTGATAAGGTCAAAAGGTTTTCTGAAGGATTATCAGGGGTAAAAAAAGGATTGTCCTGGGGTTTTATCAATCAAAATGCCGAATTGGTCATCCCCTATTATTATGATGAGGTAGGGGATTTTTACAGGGGATTGGCCTTGGTGAAAAAAAACAAAAAATACAATTTGATCAATAGCCAGGGGGAAACCTTGATGGAAAACTACTATGACCGGATCAGCATGGTATCCGACAATTATTACCTGACCGAAGATGACGGACTTTTTGGATTGGTAAACCCTTCCGGAAAGGAAATTCTCACTCCGGAATTTAATGAACTTAGAAGGGAAGGATTGGATCTTGTTCTTATTCGAAAAGGGGATAAATATGGGATAATAAAAGAAAACGGAGATTATTCCTTGCCATTATATTATTCGAAAATACTGTTTGACAGCGGAAATCAAAAAATATTGGCCAAATATGATGAAGAAAAATCGGTTCCTGAGGAAGTCGAAGCATTAGAAAGGAAAAAGAAAAAGAGGAAACAAAAAGGGGCGTAAAGCCCCTTTTTTCTATTTATTTTTGTCTCCTTTCGGTTTGTCAGAATTTTTTTCATCGGAATTAGCTATCGAGTCCCTCATACTGGTATCCGATTTTACATTTTCCATTTTGTAATAATCCATAATCCCTAAATTGCCGGACCTGAAAGCATCTGATATGGCCTTGGGAATTTCGGCCTCAGCTTCAGTTACTTTGGCTTTCATTTCTACGTTTTTGGCCTTCATTTCCTGTTCCAATGCCACGGCCATTGCCCTTCTTTCCTCAGCTCTGGCCTCAGCCACTTTAAGGTCGGCGGTAGCCTGATCAATCTGGAGTTTTGCACCAATATTTGAACCCACATCTATATCGGCAATATCAATGGAAAGGATTTCAAAGGCCGTTCCGGCATCCAGTCCCCTTTCCAAAACCAATTTGGAAATCTTGTCAGGATTTTCCAATACGCTTTTATGGTTTTTGGCAGAACCAATGGATGTCACAATTCCTTCTCCAACTCTGGCTAAAATGGTTTCCTCGCCAGCTCCACCTACCAGCTGGGCAATGTTGGCCCTTACCGTTACACGCGCTTTTGCGATGAGTTGAATTCCGTCTGCCGCAACTGCAGCCACACTCGGGGTATTGATCACTTTGGGATTGACCGATATCTGTACGGCTTCAAAAACATCCCGGCCTGCAAGATCTATTGCGGTGGCCTGCTTAAATGAAAGCGAAATATTCGCCTTGTCTGCCGAAATCAATGCACGGATGACATTAGGAACGTTCCCTCCTGCCAGGTAGTGCGTTTCCAGATCATTGGTGGTCAGATTCAAACCTGCTTTTGTGGCAGTAATCAGGGAATTAACAATGACTCCCGGAGGGACCTTCCTGATACGCATGCCCACCAACTCCAAAAGCCCTACCTTTACATTGGAAAATATGGCCGTGATCCATAAGTTTACAGGAACAAAATAGAGGAAAATAAAGAGTAATATCAGCCCGGCAAAAGCTGCGATTAGAATAAAAGCCGAATTTGAAATATCCATGATTTATTTTTTAATGATGATTTTATTGTACTCCACTTTATCAATTAATATAGGTGTTCCTGCTTCAATGAATCCTCCTAAGGATTTCGCTTCGTAAATTTTATCGCCCACTTCTATTTTCCCATAGGGTTTGCAGTCTGAAATGGCCACTCCCTTTTGCCCCTTTTCCAACCCCAATATGCGGTCATCGTAGGTACGATTGGTAATGGTTTGCTTAAGGGAAAAACGATCCCATACGCCTGATTTAAGGCCATAAACAAGCAGGCCAATGTTAATCATAATGGTGACCGCCAAAATAAAATAGGCCATCCCGGCTTCAAAGTTCAGAAAGGCATAAAAAACCCCCAATCCCGAAAAGATCAGCCCTAATAGCCCTACTACCGTTGTTCCTGGAACAAAAATGATTTCAAGCATGACCAATAGGGCCCCAAAGAAAAGCAAACTAAGTAATACGATCCAGGTCATAGAAATTTAATCACCAAGCATACTGATTGATTCCGCATTTGTAAATTTACAGTAATTCATCACAATAGAAAGTTAAATCCATTAATAACTTCAATAAGCCCTGGCAAATAATACCCTTCCCTGAGATGGTTTCCCTGAAAGTACGCATTTCCCATCCTCCTTTTCCTGATCCAGAGGAATACACCTGATCGTTGCTTTCGTTTTTTCTTTGATCATTTCTTCGGTTTCCCCAGTTCCGTCCCAATGGGCGGAAACAAAACCACCTTTATGGTCCAGCACCTCGATGAATTCTTCCCAATTGTCTGCTTTGGAAGTTTTTTCCTCTGTGAATTTTAGGGCTTTGTTGTAAATATTTATTTGGATTTCATCCAGAAGATTTTTTATCGTTTCGGAAAAATTTACCTGATCCAGATGAACAGTTTCTTTGGTCAGGGTATCCCTTCTTGCCAATTCCACGGTTTGATTCTTCAAATCCCTTGGACCTATGGCCAACCTGAGAGGAACTCCTTTCAATTCATATTCGGCAAATTTCCAACCGGGCTTAAAGGTATCCCTGTTGTCAAATTTTACTGAAATCCCCAACGCTTCGAGCTGGTCCATGATTTCTCCAGCCTTTTGGGAAATGGCTTCCAACTCTTCATTGCTCTTGAATATTGGGACGATCACCACTTGTATAGGTGCCAGTTTTGGTGGAAGAACCAGGCCGTTATCATCAGAATGGGCCATGATCAAAGCGCCCATCAAGCGGGTACTTACTCCCCAAGAGGTTCCCCAAACATGCTCTAATCCTCCTTCCCTGGTAGCATATTTCACATCAAAGGCTTTTGCAAAATTCTGTCCTAAAAAATGGGAAGTTCCGGCCTGCAAAGCCTTTCCATCCTGCATCATGGCTTCAATACAATAAGTGGATACTGCCCCGGCAAATTTTTCGTTTTCAGATTTTATCCCTTTGATCACTGGCATGGCCATAAAATTCTCAGCAAAGGTCGCATACACATTCATCATTTTCAGTGTTTCCTCCTGTGCTTCCTTTTGGGTTTCATGGGCGGTATGTCCCTCTTGCCATAAAAATTCCGATGTCCTGAGAAAAAGCCGCGTTCTCATTTCCCATCGTACCACATTGGCCCATTGGTTGATCAGTAAAGGTAAATCCCTATAGGATTGTATCCAGTTTTTATAGGTGCTCCAGATGACGGTTTCTGATGTAGGACGAACGATCAATTCTTCCTCTAATGCGGCCTCCGGATCCACTATGACACCTTTCCCTGATGGATCTGCTTTCAGGCGATAATGCGTCACTACGGCACATTCCTTGGCGAAACCTTCCACATGACTTGCCTCTTTTGACAGGAAGGACTTAGGAATAAATAAGGGGAAATAAGCATTGCTATGGCCCGTCTTTTTAAACATCCTGTCTAATTCCGCCTGCATTTTTTCCCATATACTAAACCCGTAGGGTTTAATCACCATACATCCACGTACTGCACTGTTTTCTGCAAGATCAGCCCGTTTTACCAATTCATTGTACCATAGTGAATAATCCTCACTTCTTTTCGGCAGTCCTTTACTCATTATTATTTCTTTGTTGTATAAAAAAAACTCTCTATATTCGATTTCTGATTTTAGGCAAATATAAATTAAAAAATAATAACCCTCCTTCTATATTACCGTATATAGTTAAGAGTAATTAAACGAAAACCCCATGATTAATATGAATCCATATCGGACAGTCGGTGCAATGGCAATTTTAGGCTTAGCAGCTTGTAGTCCAAACTTTAATGCTACAACTGGTGGTGGAGAGACAGATAACCTGTACTTCATGGCATCAGATGCAAAAATTGCAACTGAATTTGCCGTTAAGAACAATAATCCGGAAAACTTTAAAGAAATTGAGCAAATTCAGTCATTCGACCAGGATGCAGATAATTTCTCTGCCAAAAATGTTAATCCTGAATACATTGCCAAGTACCAAAGGTCTTCAGAATCTGCGGAAGCAGGTACGGTCTATTTCGATGATTCCCAAAATTCAGATACTCCACAGGGAGATGTCAATGTAAATGCCTATGATAATTACAGAGGAAGTAATGGAGGAGGCACCGTTACCAATAACTACTTCATGAACCCTATGATGGGAATGGGTATGGGAATGAATCCTATGATGGGAATGGGTATGTATGATCCCTTCTGGGGAATGGGTATGTATGATCCTTTCTGGGGTTCGGGATTTGGTATGAGACCAGGTTTCAACATGTCCTTTGGTATGGGTATGGGTTTTGGATTTGGTAGCCCATTCATGAGATCAGGCTTTGGATGGGGCAGCCCATTTATGAGAAGAGGAATGGGTATGGGTTTATATGATCCATTCTGGGGCTCCGGATACGGTATGAGAGGCATGTATGGCTATGGTGGAGGAATGTGGGGAAATGGTTTCTACAATTACAATCCGGTGATCATCATGCCTGGAGGAAATGAAGGTGTCAATAGAAGACAAATAGTTCAGGGTGGAAGGCCTTACAGAAATTCTGCTTTGACCAATTCCTCTTCAAGATCCAGAAGTGCTGCTTCCCAGCCCAGTTCAATGAGGTCTGTTGCAAGAAGAGATGCCACCGCAAATGGGGTAAGAAGTAGAACAGCTTCCTCTAGAAATAACTTTGACAGGTCTCAAAATGATTATTATAATACAGCTACGGCTGCTCCTGCAAGAAGGAATATCAATTCCCCGGCAATGAACAGATCCGGGTCTACTTCCAACAGGTCAAGTTATGCCACCCCTAATAGGACTGGATCCTCAATGGAAAGAAGACAAGCACCTGCAAATATCAATAGCAGAAGGACTGGGACAAGCAATTCAAGGTCCAGCTATAGTACACCAAGCAGAACAAGGAGTTCTTCTCCTTCCTACAATAGAAGTAGAAGTACTTCACCAAATTATCAAAGGTCGACAAGTCCAAGTAGAAGTAGAAGTACCTACTCTGCACCCTCCAGGTCTTCCTCATCCTACAGCGCTCCAAGTAGAGGCAGTAGCGGAGGTTCTTCCAGAGGCGGAGGTAGTGTCGGCGGAGGAAGAAGAGGGAATTAATTCCCTCTTTTTTTTACCCTCTTCCTACCAGGATTTTTTTAAGGTAGTTTTGCCAAGCCCTTACCTTTCAAAAAAACCATTGAAAATTCAAACTGATATAATTGTAAGCAAACTTTTACGTTCACTAATTCCTTCCTAATAAAATCACACTGTAAAAACATTAAGAAGGGAATCATTTAAATAACGTAGAAATTGGACAAAGGAAAAATGGTGGGTGATTATTTCATAAAAACTGCCTTACTGTCATTCTGTGACCAAAGCTAAATTCAATTTGTAGGAATATGAAAATTATGAAATGGATATGGATAGCCACTGCTTTGATGCTTTTTCAAGGCCATCGACTCATGGCACAAAGTCAATACGGCGAAACGCTTTATTATGAAGATGCGTTAAGATTCAGTCAACATCCCAATACCGGTTCTGCCAGGATTAGTGGATTGGGAGGCACCCAAAATGCCTTGGGGGGAGATATCAGTAATGTTCATGGAAATCCCGCGGGTCTGGGGTTTTTCCAAAAATCGGAGTTTAGTTTTTCCGCTGCCTACACAGATTGGAATGCCCATACCCCATACCTTAATCAGGCAACTGATTATCATACCACGAATTTTTCCCTACCCAATTTGGGAGTCGTATTCAGCAGGGCCAAAGCACCTTTGGAATTAGGAGATTGGAGAGGAGGTGCTTTTGGTCTCAGCATCAACAGGCAATCAAGCTTTAACAACCAATTCGGTTATGTTGCCAACAGTCCGGGAGATGAATCTGTGCTTAATTACTATGAACGCTTATATGAAGATTTAGGTGTGGATGGAGTCACTCCTACAGAGGCTTTGTATTTTAATGCATATTTAGTTAACCCTTCTAACGATGGTTATTCTATTTCTCCCAGTGCCACAGGCCAATTGGTAATCAATGAAAGGGTAGAGAATGAAGGCAATATGACCCAAGTAAGCTTTTCCTATGGGGGAAATTTTAAAAACAAGTTGTTTTTAGGGGCATCCCTTGGAATCAATACCCTCACCTTTCGGTCCACCAAGACCTATGAGGAAACCTTCAACACTAATCCTGGAAGCGAGGCCAATCCCTTTTTATTCAGTTCCCTTCAGCAAAATTTATTTTTGGATGGATCCGGGATCAACCTGGGTTTGGGTTTAATATATAAACCGCTGGATGAATTGAATTTGGGATTGAATTTTAAATCCCCTTCCTGGATCAGGGTCA
>JBBDSB010000096.1:0-1827 GCA_040905205.1 Cyclobacteriaceae bacterium | reverse complement strand
TAGCCGCTGCCATCCATTCATAGGTAGAAATGGCCAAACCAAGGGCAAAACCTGAACCGGACATCCCAATAAATTGCTCGGCGGATATGTTAGATGCAATGAGGGAGGCCCCAACTGCCCACCAGGGCAAAGCTTTACTGGCAAGGAAATAATCGTTGGAGTCTTTTACATGTCCCTTTTTTTCCCGGGAGACCAGGTATCCCATTGAAAGTATCAAAATACAATAACCAAGGAAGATGACAAGGTCAAATGTGGTGAAATTCATATCAATTCGATTACTGGGTTTGAGGATTTGTCAATTCGCTTATTTACCTGATGTCAAAAACAAAGGTGCAATATAGTCAATTCAAGTTTTTATAAAATAAATTTGAATAGAAAGTAAAGATTCCCTTGTTGCTTACAAAAACTCAATCTTAAATATTACCTTTAAAATATTTTCCAGGCGAGCCTGGAGAATATTTCAATGAAAATACCAGCATAATGCTGTTCAACGCTATAAAAATTTGACTACCATGAAAAACAATTGGTTCACTCTTCTATCCCTTTTTTTAATTGTTTTTTCCTGTCAATCAAATTCGACAGTTAAAGAAAATGAAGGAAAAGTAGAAGTCTCACCTGCCCCAGCCAAAATAGCCATTGAGGATATAGCCCAAGGCATTAAAACCTATATCGATCAAAAGGCGCAAGAAAATAATGGTTTTTTTATAATAAAGGATGGTGAAAAATTACTTCGGCTGAAATTGGTCCGCGTACATACCGAATACCTTTCCAATTTAGGCCCCAACCGGCATTTTGCCTGTGTGGACCTGGCTGACACCAGCGGGGATGTTTATGATGTGGACTTTTTTATGGAAGGGCAACCTGGACAGATGCAGGTTACGGAAACCACTGTCCATAAACTTAATGGTAAACCATTCTATACCTGGAAACAACGGGAAGATAAAACCTGGCACCGTTTGCCGGTGGAGGAAGCATCCAATAAATTGTTGGGAGTGATTGAAGGATCTGATTCCTTTCAATTTCATTATGAGGCCACTTTACCTGAAATTAAAGGTGAAGGTAAAATGTGGATCCCAATTGCCGAAAGCGATGATTTCCAGAAAATACAAATAATATCCCTTCAAGCTCCGGGAAAATATGAAATGCTGGAAGATGAAGAAAATAAAAACAAAATATTATATATTCAGCTTGAACCTGAGGACAGCGGAGAGCAGGTAGAAATCATTTACGGGGTGGAAAGAAAAGAAAAAGGGCCTTATGAAGACGCCGGGCCAATTAAGGATAAATATTTGGCTTCCAATAGGCTTATGCCGGTAGACAGAAGGTTTAGGGAAATTGCCTTGGAGGCCATTGGGGATAAACAAAAGGAAAGTAAGTTGATCCAGGCCAGGGCCATTTACGATTACATCATTGACAACATGAGGTACATGAAGTATGGGGAATATGGAAAAGGTGATGCCGTTTATGCCTGTGACAACAAAACCGGAAATTGCACCGAGTTTCATTCCTTGTTCATTTCTTTGGCCAGGTCTGTGGCCATACCCGCCAGGTTTTCCATAGGCGCGGCCATCCCTTCGGATAGAAATGAAGGAGGTATTGACGGTTATCATTGTTGGGCCGAATTTTATGCAGAAGGAAAGTGGTGGCCTGTGGATATCAGTGAAGGAAATAAATATACTGCACTTGCTACCTATTATTTTGGTCGGCATCCTGCGAACCGCATTGAGTTTAGCAGGGGAAGGGACCTGAATTTAAACCCCGGTCCAGAAAGCGGCCCCATCAATTTTCTTGCCTACCCATTACTCGAAATAGATAAAAAACCCGCCA
>JBBDSB010000095.1:0-11151 GCA_040905205.1 Cyclobacteriaceae bacterium | reverse complement strand
ATTTTGAATATTTATATCTTTAATTAAAATGAAAAATAAAATAATATTTACCCTCATGCTGATACCCTCGGCATTTTCAACTTGCCATGAAAAGGCAATTTCCCATTACCTTCAGAAAAAAGAAGGCTTGGTCGCTTTTTGGGATTTTAAAGAGGAATCCGGATCTCAGAGAAAGGCAATTGGGGTCGCCGACTTTCCGTTACATGAAATGAATGGGCCTGTAAGGCGGGCTGATGAAGGACCTATATCCGGATATTCGGCGGTTTTAAAAAATGAGGTCTATTTTTCCATTGAAAATGCGGCAGCAGGAGCTTTGAATATTAACGGTAAAAACCAGGGTATTACCCTGCTGGCCTGGGTAAAATGGGAGGGAAAAACCGGTTTCGTTGGGGGGATGTGGAATGAATATACCGATGGGGGAAGGAGGCAATATGGGCTTTTTGTTGATTTGCCTCATTACAATGGGGCAGATCAGGTATGCGGGCATATATCGTATTCCGGTGGACCTACCCCCCCTTTTCCATATAGTTGTGATTATTCTGCCAGTAAACAAGTGTTGCAAGAGGGGAGGTGGCATTTTATTGCTTTCAATTATGATGGAAAATATATCAAATCGTACCTGGATGGCGTCTTTGAGGAAAGAGAACCGGAGCCGATCCGGAATACCGCTGGTTTTGACGGCTTACCGGAGGGGTTGATCCATTCCAAAAACCCCTATTATTTTCCCGAGGGGATAGGGGATAACGGGTCTGACTTTACGGTAGGGGCAGTAGTACTGAGCAGGGGAATGGGTAATTTTTTCAATGGCCTTATCGGGGGGCTTGCAGTTTACAACAGGGTTTTGGAAGACCGGGAAATTTTCAAAATTTATAGGAAATCCATGCGAAAAAAGATTCTTTCAAAATGAAAAAAGGGTCATACAGACCTGGTCATCATTGGAATTGCCACATCAAACCGATCTCCCGGATTTCTGGGATACATTGCGGCATAAGGAGCTGCCAGGGGTACACTACTCGGTGTGCCACTAGGCGCAGCCATAGGAGAAATTTCTATTCTTTTTAAACGGTCGGATACTTTTATGATCCATGGCGATCCGGTTTCCTGGAAAAATTTTGTAACCTACTTGTCCGAATGAATCAAATTCCTAATTAAGGAAAAATTATGAGCATGTCGATTATTCCAAAACCCGTACTTGAATGGGGGACAAAAGGTCTCCTGAGATTTGTTCTATAACAGATAAATCAGGTTCTCCCTGGTGAACATAATACCTGAACTTACTTTTAAATCTTTCTCCCGGTGCAATGGTGAATTCTCCATCAACCATTGGTGCATAAACCCAATAGGGCATACTGGGGTGAACCCTTATGGGTTGAGGATATCGATAATTATCCGGAAACCCGAATACGGTCAGACCTGCTGTTTCTCCCTCCACTTTACCAGAAGCATCCACCCATGAAGCGTGGGTATGATTGGCATTTTCATTTGAATACCCTTCACTGGTTAGGATTTTCCAATCATTGGTATAATGGATACTGTCTTCTATGTTCCATTCCTTGCTGCCCCTGAATCCCATTCCACCATAGTGGTAATCTACGATAAAAAGGGTGTCCTGGGAAGTATTTACCTGCTCTGAAATCAAGTCAAACAGAAAATATTCCTCCACAGGATAGGCAATGATTTGCCATTCTTCTTCCAACACTTCTCCATGTTTTAGACTGATATGACTTAATAAAGTCTTAAATCCTGCCATGGTAGTTCCTGATGCGGAGTCTAATATACCCACATGTTCCACTGTCCCAGTCCCCTGGTGTTGGTTCCAAAAATCCACTTTCTCACCTTTGAATTGGGTGTTGACCCAGGCATTGAAAATGGCATGTTGGTGTGTGTGCCCCACAGGAAAGTCATCTGTGAGCACCTTTCCGGACGGACTATATAGAGGATGGATCATTCCGCTTCTTTTATAATATTCCGGTAAACCTTCCGGTGGCATGGCGGTGGCAACTTGATAAAAAAGCAGGGGTTGATCAGCTACTTCAATAGCTATTCCCTCTTCATTTTGAACCAAACTTAATATCTTGTATTCCCAGTCCTTGATTTTCCCTTGTCTCAATCCGAAGGTGGATTGGAAGCCTTTAGGCATTTCATCAATAAAAATTGCAAGATCCCCATTTTCTAAGATCTGTGCAGGGTAAGCTCTTTGGCTATTGTCATCCAGTAGGTGATAATCACTTCCTGTAGGGAAATCCTGGGAAAGAGGAATCCTTAGTGGGCTATTGACCCTTGCCTGATTGCCAGCATCCAGTTCAATATTTAATATTGGTGGTGATGAACAGGAAATAGCCAATCCGAAGCCTAACAAAATGAAAAAGGAAGACAGGTCGGGAATTTTTTTATAGGACATGGGAGAAAGGGGTTTTTAAGTAAAATTAATGGTGAAATCTCTTGTAATAAAGGGAGCTTACAAATTGATGACACTTGAGTGGTTTAAATATCGTATGCTTAATTCATTTATCCAATTTAAATGAAGGCCTTAAATTTTGATTCCAGCCTGCTGTATTTTAAAAATTGGCACCAATCAAAATAAACATACTTTAAAGGTATTGAAATGTTAATTATATTAACGTGAATTCGGGGTAAGAACGTCTCGAAAAACCGACTATTTCGTCAAGCGAACCCTTTTTGGTGGGTTGCTGGGTAGGAAAGGGTGGGGCAGTCCCGTTTTATTAGGGATTCCCACGGCTTTCTCCGCACAATGCCCCTCTAAGGCTACCGATGACGTAATTAAACCTGATGTTTTCGATAATGTGGAACCCCTGAAAAAATTTGATAACAAACGAGGCTTCTTATTAAAATACGCAAAGAGGGTGGCCCGAAAAAAATCCGGGGATCGCGGCTGGATTTGTGTGGGGAAGGATATTTTTTTCTTGATCTTTTGGTATCTTTTGGATCAAGCCAAAAGTACAATAAAAACAAGCCTATAACACAAAAAATAACCTTTAACTAACAATTATCTTATAAATAGTGAGATGTTTATATTTACATATATTGCAGAAAACACATCGTCATCCCGATTTCTGCGTTTTAAAAAAAGTTAAATCTCGGAATGACGGTTTTATTCTGGATTTAGGTCGAACTGTCAGTTAACATTAGCTTGTCTAGGCTCAATTGGAATAGTTTCTTAAAGGCAGTTTGGAAAAAAGCTCATATGCCTCTTTTTATAAAATTATTTTTCCTAATTGAAGAATAAATTACCATATTGACCCCTCGGTTAACAACAGATCTGATAAAATCGAGCATGACGAAAACGTCAATGGTAGTTTTAAAAATTAGCATTTACAGAAAGGAAATGACATTTGATTTCACGCAGCGGTCGCAGCGAATCCGCAGCGCTCGCCGCGTGAAATATTTACTTGTCAATGGTAACTAAGAATTGTTTTGAATAAAATTAGCACTTAATCAATAAAATATTAGACTTTAAGTAATATGTCAATGGTAGGGATGATTATCACTATGCGAGATTCCCCCGAATCCCGATAATTATCGGGACGGGGCAGGCTATCCCGACCTTCGGTGCGGGACAAGTTATGACCACTTTAAAACAAATTATAAACATATTGAAATAATGGCAAAAAAAACATACCTCTCTCTTATTTTAATTACACTTTTAGTTTTTAAAGGTTTTTGTCAACTTATTCCTACCGATTCAGTCCCTTTAGATCCTCGGGTAAGGGTGGGTAAACTGGAAAATGGTCTTCAATATTACATACAATACAATCCAAAACCGGAAAACAAACTGGAAATGCGGTTGGCCATAAAAGTAGGTTCCGTTCAGGAAAAAGAAAGTCAATTGGGATTAGCCCATTTTACCGAACACATGGCTTTCAATGGATCGGAGCATTTTGAGAAAAATGAATTGATCAGTTATCTTCAATCAATTGGGGTGACCTTTGGAAGTGACTTGAATGCTTATACCAGTTTTGATGAAACCGTATATATATTGCCAATACCTACTGATGATGAGGCGAAGCTGGATACCGGTTTTTTGGTGTTAAAAGATTGGGCAGGAGGAGTCAGCTTGAAGGAGGAAGACATTGATGCGGAAAGATCCATTATTGTAGAGGAATGGCGGAGGGGGCAGGGTCCCAGTCAAAGGATGCGGGACCAATATTTTCCGGTCTTAATGCATGAGAGCCTCTATGCGGAGCGATTACCCATTGGTGACATGGATATTATCCGTAATTCGGATTATAAGGAAATCCGGGACTTTTACAGGAATTGGTACCGGCCTGAATTGATGGCCATAATAGCTGTCGGGGATGTGGAACCCTCGAAGGTGGAAGAAAAAATTAGAACCTTTTTCGGGGATTTGACCAATCCGGATGACGCTCCTGAGAGAACCTATCCCGAGGTCCCGGTACATGAAGAAAGCCTGGTGAAAATAGTCACGGATGAAGAGGCTCCCGGGATTCAGGTACAGCTATTTTATAAACATCCGCCTGCGGGGACCAACACTTATTTGGATTACCGCAAAAGGATTTTGAGAACCATGTATGGTGGTTTGCTTACCCAAAGACTGGATTTAATCAGGCAACAGCCGGATGCACCTTTTTACTATGCCGGGGCAAGGTATGGTAATATGGTCAAAGGGCTTGATTTTTTTACGATTTCGGGTAGTGTAGGACCGGGAAAAACCATTGCCGGATTGGAAGCATTTTTAACGGAGAATCAACGGGTACTTCAACATGGTTTTACCCTGCCGGAATTGGAAAGGGTGAAACGCTCTTTGACCAACAGTGCAGAAAGATCATTTAAAGAAATGGATAAGGTAGAGTCCAGGTCATTGGTAGGAAGGTATGTTTCCAACTTTTTGGAGGGATCTTTTGCAGAAGGAGAGGCCCAAAGGTACCGGATTTATCAGGAAATATTACCGACAATCACCCTGGAAGAAATCAATGAATTGGGAAATGAATTGATCCGTGAAGACAATCGGGTGGTCATCGTTACAGCGCCGGAAAAAGACGCAGAAACTTTACCTGAGGAGCAGGAATTGCTGGCCTTGTTTGACCTGGTAGAAGCCATGGATTTGGCCCCATACAAAGAAAAAGAACTAAGGGATGAATTATTGTCCAAAATCCCTGAAGCAGGAGAGGTCATTCAAAAAGATCACCTCAATTCTGTGGATATCACCACCATCACCCTTTCCAATGGGGTAAAAGTGCACTTTAAACCAACGGATTATAAAAATGATCAAATCATCTTTTCAGGGACCAGTAAAGGAGGCACCTCTCTTTATCCGGATGAAGACCATTATTCCGCCAGTTTCGCCAGTGGTTTGGTGAATGTTATGGGTATTGGGGATTTTGAGCCATCAGATCTGAAAAAAATCCTGGCCGGGAAAAATGTGCAGGTCACCCCCAATATCGGCACCTATTCGGAAAGCCTTTCGGGAACCACTTCCCCGAGGGATTTTGAATTGGCACTTCAACTGATGAACCTTTATTTTACAGAAACCCGTAAAGATGAACAACTTTATCAGGTTTACCTTGATAATTATAGGGATCAACTGGAAAGTGCACAGGTAAACCCTGATTTTCAGTTTAATAAAAAGGTCAATGAAATCATCAGCAACGGAAACAAACGTGCCCTGGGAATGTACGATCCCGAACTTTTAGATCAGATCAATTTGGACCGTAGTTTGGAAATTTACACAGAACGTTTCAGCAATGCTGGAGATTTCGAGTTTTTATTTACAGGAAATCTTGATTTGGAAAAAGTGATTCCTTTGGTGGCCTTATACCTTGGGAGTTTGCCGGGAGAGCCATTAAATAAAGAGGATTATAGAGACCTGGGAATCAGCGCTCCCCAAGGAATAACGGAAGAAATCAAGGTAGGCGTTGATGACAAAAGCGAAGTGGTGCTTTATTTCAGTGGGGAGACCGATTATGACCTGGAGAAATCCCAGCAGATTTCTTACCTGGGAGAAATACTGACTATTAAATTAATTGAAACCCTTAGAGAAGAAATTGGCGGGGTATATGGGGTTTCTGCCAGAGGAGGGCTAAGCAGGGTTCCCGAGGAAAAGTTTAATTTTATGGTTAGATTTCCATGCAGTCCGGATATGGTAGAGGATCTTATCGCTGGCACCTGGGAAGAAATCGCCAAAATACAGGAAAATGGCCCTGAAGAGACCGATATGGAGAAAGTCAGGGCATCCAAAAGGATTTCTTTGGAAGAAAATATGAAAAGAAATGGCTTTTGGCATTCCCAGCTCAATGCCGCCATTACTAGTGGTATGCCTTTAGATACGGTCCTTGGCGCAAAGAACAGGGTTTTGGGCGTCAGCAAGGAGGAAGTAAAAATGGTTGCCAATGAGTTTCTGAAAGAAGAATACCTTTTAGAAATCCTCAGGTTTCCTCTGACTTATGGGACAATTGAAGCGGATTAATTTTCAGCGATGTTCACAGAAGACACCGGAAATGGAAAGGTGCCTTAGGTCCTAATAGGCTCTTTATTCCGTACCCAAAAACAACTGGTCCACAAATACGGCTCTGGAAATGGGATGGGTTTTATGAAGGGGTATTAACTTACCGGAATCCTGGTCAATCTTAAATAAGGCGACATGACCACTTTCTCCATTGGCTACCCAAACCAACACTCCCCTTTCATCTATTTTTATATTTCGGGGGTGTTCGCCCCCTGAAGGGACATGGCCTATTAAGGACAATAAGCCATTGTTTACATTGATTTGGTACATGACAATATTATCCTGCCCACGGTTACTGGCATAAAGCCACTTCCCGTTATTGGTAACCTGGATATCAGCAGCGGCATTGAAGTCGCTTTGAATGTGGGGAGATAACATTTCTTCCCTTCCAATTGGTTTTAAATCCCCATTTCCCGGCTGAACTTCATAAATACCAACGGTGCTGGAAAGCTCTTCTACGGAATAGGCATAAGGCAGGAAAGGATGAAGTACAAAATGCCGGGGTCCGGCCCCTGCATTCGTATGAATTATTTTAGGATTTTTATTTAGGCTTCCTTTTTTGGCATTGACCTTATATTTCAGAATCTGATCCATGCCCAGATCAGACGCATAGACCCACTTCCCATCTTTTGATGGGATCATGGAATGCATGCGGGCCTGGGTTTGGCTACCTGGATGCACACTACTGCCCTCATGTTGGATAAATGAAACGGATTCGCTGAGCCTTCCTCCTTCGAGGATTTTAAAAGTGGATAAGTTACCGCCTTGGTAATGGGAAACAAACAAAACATTGCCGTTGGGATCAACACTGATATGGCAAGGGCTGGCGCCCATGGAGGAAACCTGGTTGATTTTACTCAACCTGCCTGTTTTTGGATCGATGGCATAGGAGATAATGGTCCCTGCCTTGTCATTTTCATTTACACCTTCCCTGTAGGCAGCATAAAGGTATTTTTTGTTGGGGTGTAGGGCAAGAAAGGAGGGACTTTTTTTATCATGCACGGTTTGGATTTCGCTGTATGACATTGTTTCCCGGTCAAAATCCAGGACATAAATCCCTTTGCTTCCCTTTTCTGAAAAGGTACCCACATAAATGATTTCTCTATTTTCCTGGGCCATGGCCGACAGTTGGATTAAAGACAGCAGTAATATTATATATTTTTTCATATGAAAATTCACACCTTACTTTTTCCTTTTATAAAGGACATGGGAAAATAGCAGCATAGCTTGGACCAGGATTTTTCAATACAGAGCAATATAGAGAAAATAAACAAAAAAATATTCAATTTCATTCTAAAGAATTACTTACTGAATTATTGTATTTACCGTTATCCTTTCTGTGTCCAATCTTGTTTATACCTCCATTGGCAGGATCATGTCAATTGCTTCTGCACCAAATCCCAATTTCAGCAATTCCCCCTTGGCAAGGTGAGTGATCAGGTTTGAGGTAGCATCACCTGGACAGGCCGCAATGATCATGATCCCGACGGCCATGGTCCCATTCAGTCCAAATAAAATGATCAGTACAAAACCGATGATGGGCAGTAGGATGAGTTGGTTGACCAGGCCAATTGCGATGGCTTTTGGGAAAATGATGATATTTTTGAAATCCTTTGGGGTGAGGGAAAGACCCATTCCCAGCATAATAAAGGCGAGTGCCAAAGGTAAAAAGACGGCAGTTAAAACATTTACTTCCATTGATATTTTTTCTGGTAAGAAATTTTGAATTATTGAAACAGCCCTTTAATACACCTGATTTTTGGAATTGAGGCATTTCAAAGAAATGGATTATTTAAAAATCAGCATAAAAATTTAATATTTATTGGCTTGTTTTATAGGGGGGTACTTGTCAAAAATCCTATCGGTAAGTACTTCTGACAATGCTTCCATATCTGTATTTAACAAATTCTTATTGACTTTCAGAGATTGTGTTTTCATTTTCCCAGGTAGCTTTTCAAAACCATAATAGGCCCCCAAAATGGCACCTGCCACCGCAGCGGTGGTATCGTTGTCCCGCCCGAAATTGACAAGGAATTGCATGGTACCTTCAAAATCGAATCCACTGAAGATCATGGCTGTAACCACCTGAAGGTGTATTTCGCCCGCATGAAATGGCATGTCCTGCAATGATTCATCCAATAAGGTGAAGGCTTTCCGCATTTGAGTTTTATCAAATTCAACAGGATGTACCAATATTTCTTCCCTTTTCAGAGAATCTTCGGAAATGCCTTTTGCCTGATTTACGATGGTAAGGGCATTTTGAAGGATCCGATAACTGCTCCTACCCACCAACCGACTTTGAAAATAGCCTTGAGGATCTATGGTCCGCAATACATTCAGAATCCCCTCAGGGCTGGCATCCTTTTTCATGGCTTCAGCAGTCATAGCTGCAGAAAGGGCACTGATGTCTTTGGCATAGCCCAAATCAAAAAGGCTGAGCTTAAAGGCTTCATTATAAGCCTTCTCAGGGTTGCCGGGAAAATAAACCCCGATGGCCGGGGAATACAAAAGGCCGGCACAAACCATTTCTCCTCCATAAAATCTTCCCAAGGCAGCCTGATAGCCCATCAGGTCATTATCCAACATGGGCCGGCAAACTTTCACCCATTCTGATAGCCAAAAAACCTTTAAATTGGTTGCTTCCAATTTTTCGATATCCATAGGATCCAGGGTTTTATACGCTTCAAAATAGGATGCATACCTTTCCAGGATGTGTTGGGCAAAATTGGAGGCATTCAATTCCGCTCTTTTTTCCTGGGCAAGATATTGGTAAATCAGTTTTTTCCATCTTGTATCATCGGTGGTGCCTCCGGCGGGTAAATTGGGGATCCAGATACCCTCAGGGGATGCCTCTCTGACCATAGAGTCTAATCCTGACACCCATCCATACTCCAGGTCAATGGCTTCCCTGCTCCACATCTCGGTGGGTGCCCCCATGGCATCACCGATGGCACTGCCCACCATCATGCCCAATACCTTGTCAAAGAGTACTTCTTTACTGATTTCCAGTGGGTATTTATCCTTCTCATCAAGGGGATCTATTTGGGTTTTGTCCTCTTTACAGGCCAGGGGCAAAAGCAAAACCAAAATTATTACCTGGAAATAATTACTCCGTCTTGCCATCAATGATCATTTTGGTGGCTATATCAGCCAGATTTTCCTTTTCTACCAAATTTAATTTTAACGGCAACTGTGCCAAACCAAATAATCGGCGCAGGATTTCTGTGCCGGCATATCCGTACAAAAGACTTTTATCCAGGTTTTCCAGGCCATATTGCTGCATTAAATTATCAATAATTTTCTTCTCGACTTTGGCCATCAGGAGATGTGCGATCATCACGCCAAGGTCAAATTCCCTATCTCCCAAAAATGAAAATTCTGTATCAATTACTTTTACAAGATTGCCCACTTTCAACCAACTTCCAGGATAGAAATCACCATGCAATAGGTAGTCGCCCTTGCCCAGGTAACTTTTACCCAGGCGTTCCACAAAAGCAACCAATTGATTATTTTCAATAATCGGTCGGGAAATCATTTCCAGGCCTTTTTGAACCTTGTCTAAATCAAAACCATTTTCTTTTTGGAACGGTAGTTCAAATATATGTTGATGGTTCAGGACCTTCATTTCGAGATTTTCAGGAAAATCCTTGACATTTAAAGTGTGGAGGGCTTTGAGGTAGGAAGTAAGATCTTCCAGAAGTTTGGGTGTCATTCTTTGGTTTCCGGAATAAACAGCCGTCAAATCCTGGCTTTCAGAAAAAAATTCCAGGGCCAACAACCAACTGGATTGATCAAATCCCAAAACTTTTGGGCTCATTTCGGTTAAAGTGGGATGATTGGCAACGGTTTCATAATAGTTTTTTTCTATGGCGATACGATTCTGAGGAGCAGGGACCTGAGGGTATTTGGCCACAAAAGGTCTGGATTGCTTTAAAATAAAGGATCTTTTATTGGTCATTACCCATATGACCACATTCATATTGCCTTCTCCGGCTTTTTTGAATTCAATAATCTCCTCATCTGGTTTTAACCATCCAATTTTATGAAGGTAATCGGCCTGAAGGTAATCAAGGGGCTCCTGAAATAACATGAAACTATAGATTGTTGTAAATTTATTGGTTTTATTTATCCAAAAATAGAAACCAAATGTTGAAACAGTGTCATCATGTATTAAATAAATTACAAAGATGCAGTTCATTTCTATCGTTAACTGTTATATTTTTGAGCCATGAGTAATAAAACTACAGATCTGAATCCGCATTTAAATAAATTGGAAGGTGAATTGGAAGGTGAGCTTCACTTCGACAGTTTAATGAAAACACTTTACGCTACTGATGCCTCTGTTTACCGTTCCCTGCCATTGGCTGTTGCGATGCCCAAAAATCAATCAGATATACAAAAGTTGATTCATTTTGCCTCGGAGCACAATACTTCCTTGATTCCCCGAACGGCAGGGACTTCTTTGGCAGGGCAATGCGTAGGAGAAGGCATTGTGGTGGATGTTTCAAAATACCTGAATAAAGTCATAGAATTCAACAAAAATGAAGGTTGGATCAGGGTTCAGCCCGGAGTGGTAAGGAACGAGTTGAACAACTACTTAAAGGATCACGGGTATTTTTTCAGTCCCATTACCAGTACGGCTACCCGGGCCATGATTGGAGGTATGG
>JBBDSB010000094.1:0-11177 GCA_040905205.1 Cyclobacteriaceae bacterium | reverse complement strand
AATATCAAATTGATACAGAACCGGATGATATTCTGGTATTTTCATATGTGGGGTACGGAATAACTGAAGTGCCTATTGAAGGAAGAGATGTTATTGATGTTACACTCTCTGCAGAAGCATTAATGGGGGGTGAGATTGTGGTAGTTGGGTACGGAGTGCAGGAGAAAGCCACACTTACAGGATCCGTTACACAAGTAGGAGGAGCCAACTTGGAAAAGAGTCCCACGGTCGGCTTTTCCAACAGCTTTTCTGGAAGGATGCCGGGACTTGTGGCACTTAATCGTACAGGAGAGCCGGGAGAAGACTTTTCAAATTTATTGATTCGTGGAAGGAGCACATTGGGTAATACAAATCCGTTGATCGTAATTGATGGTGTCGCGGGGCGGGAAGGCCTAAATAGCATCAACCCCCGGGATGTAGAAAGTGTATCTATATTGAAAGATGCATCCGCTGCAATATACGGAGCGCAGGCTGCTAACGGGGTTATTCTGGTAACAACAAAAAGAGGGGAAACCGGTAAGCCTACGATTAGATATTCTGCGAATCAGGGATTTTTACAGCCTACCCGAACGCCTGAAATGGCCGATGCAGCCACGTATGCAGATTTTTTAAACTATCAAGTAGGTCTCTATAATCAATCTCCTGTACATTCCGAGGAGGATATACAAAAATTTCGAAATGGTACAGATCCATTAACCCATCCCAATACAGATTGGATTGATGAGGGAATAAAGGACTTTAATACGCAAAGCCAACAGAGCCTTTCTATTGGGGGCGGATCTGATAACGTGCGATACTATGTATCCGGTAACTATTCCAATCAGAACGGCATATTTAAAAATGGGACTCATAATTATAATGTTCTGGGAGGAAGAGTAAATATTGACACAGATGTAACTGAGAATCTCATGGTATCTGTTGATTTGTCAGTTTCAGAGGATAATCAGCATCAACCTAATAGTTCAAGTTTACCGTATAGAGGTTATCCTACTCAGACCGCTACTTATGAGAATGGTTTGCCTGGTTATTCATTGGATACCTTTGAAAATCCGGTGTATCTGGCTTCAGATGTTGCAGGTTTTGAAGATAACAAAACCAATTTGTATCAAACCTCAGTTTCATTTGAGTATGAGTTACCTTTTGTGGAGGGGCTTGGAATAGACGGTCGTATTTCCTACGATAAAGTTCATGCTGATAGCAAGGAATGGGAAAAACCCTATACATTATATGGGTATGACAGTGAGACGGATACGTATTTGCCCAATAGCGGAGGCCCGTCCATGCCTCAACTGGAGCAAAGGATGAGATTTAGTTCAATGACAAACGGGAATATTAGAATTAAATATTCTACAGAAATAAAGGATCATAAGTTCGATGCATTTGCTGCTGTGGAACAAACAGAGCATAATTCAAACTTTCTTGAAGCATTCAGGAAGAATTATCAAACTACGGTAGTAAATCAAATCTTTGCCGGAAGTTCGGTTAATATGAATACCGACGGATCGGCTTCAAAATTTACTCGAAGAAATTACTTCGGCCGTTTTGGTTATCATTATAAAGGTAAGTATTTGGTTGATTTCACCGTTCGTTATGATGGATCATCCGCCTTTCCGAAAGACGGCCGTTTTGGTTTCTTTCCTGGAGTATCCGCAGGATGGGTAATTTCGGAAGAAGCGTTTTTTCAAGGAGTAGATTTTGTCAATCATTTAAAATTCAGGGGCTCATGGGGGCAAATGGGAAATGATGCTATTGCTCCTTTTCAATATTTGGCTACATATAATTTAAACTCACGAGGTGCAGTTTTTGGTACTGACAAAACTCTTAGACAGGGTACGAGTCGAAGTGTGGAGCCTAATCCAAACATAACGTGGGAAGTAGCTAAAACCTCAAATATTGGTTTAGATGCAGAATTGTGGGAAGGCCGTTTGAACTTAACCCTGGATGCTTTTCAAACAAAACGTAGTAATATACTGGCATCAAGAAACGCCTCCATTCCCAGATACACAGGTTTGGAATTGCCAGATGAAAACATTGGTATAGTTGAAAATAAAGGCTTTGAATTCCAATTGGAGCACAGACGAATAATAAATAATGATTTCACCTATGCTATTCGGGGCAACATGTCCTATTCCAGGAATAAAATAATACATATTGACGAAGCTGCTGATATCCCGGAATGGCAAAAAGCAGAAGGTATGCCAATGGGCAGCGATCTATATTATAATGCAATTGGAATATTTCGATCGCAGCAGGAAATTGATAGTTCTCCTGCACCCTCAGGTACAAGAGTCAATGATTTGCAGTATGAAGATGTCAATGGTGATGGTGAAATTAATGCATTAGACAGGAAACGGCTATCAAAATCTCCTATACCTGAAATAGTCTTTGGTTCAGGTATCTCTCTCTGGTATAACAATTTTGAGTTGGATATTCTGCTGCAGGGTCAAGCAAGGGCATGGAGATATTTCTACATGCCACAGGGAATTTTTGGAAATGTCCTGCAAGATTTTGCAGAAAATCGCCCCGGACCGGATAATCCTGATTCAAAGCTTCCAAATATTTATTCGGATGAAGGAGAGGTAGGTGCCTGGGACTCAAATTTCTGGCTATATAATGCTTCATTCCTTCGCTTGAAAAATGTGGAATTGGGTTATTCAATACCTGCGGATCTTACTGATCAATTAGGTATTCAAAATGTGAGGGTCTATGTGAATGGATTAAATCTTATGACATTTGACAAGTTTGATTATTTTGATCCTGAAGGACTTGGGGGCAACCGTGCTTCATTTTATCCACAGAATAGAGTTTTTAATATTGGAATTAACATCTCTATCTAATTTTTACACAAAATGAAAAATATGGAAGGTATAATTATGAATAATTCAAATAAATACAGAAGATACGCACAAATAGCAGGAGTTCTTTTGATAAGTATGTTATTTTTGTATTCCTGTGATGATGAGTTTTTAACTGGAAGTCCTTTGGATAAGGTTTCTGACGCCGATGTCTGGGAGGATATCGGTTTGGTCGAGACGTTTGTGAACGAAATCTACGGGGATATGCGAACAGGACATAGTCAACATATGTCTGTTAGCGTTACGTCAGATGAATCCTATGCCCGCGAAAGATCGGGGGCTCACCTGGTTCAAGCTGGTGGTATAAATCCTTCGGATTTAGGATATATGGGTTGGACGTGGGGGCATTATTACGATATAATAGCGAGTGCTAATATTTTTACCACCAATATCCAGGGTGAATCTCGCGATAATTTACGTGCTCAAGATGAAGAAAAATTAAACCGAATGATAGGAGAGGTAAAGGTTTTAAGAGCGTTTGCCTACCACAGGTTGAGTTCTTTATATGGGGGCGTACCCTTAATAACTACCACTTTTAGTCTGGATGATGATATGGCGGTAACGAGAAATTCTTACGATGAAGTAGTAGATTTCATTGTGTCAGAATTGGATGAAGCTGCAGCCTTATTACCTGCTTCACATCCTGATAGCGAAGCAGGTCGAGTTACTGAAGGTGCTGCATTGGCGATTAAATCGAGGGCTCTTCTGTATGCAGCCAGCCCGTTGCATAATCCAAGCAATGACCAGTCGAAATGGCAGGAAGCGGCTGACGCGGCAAAAGCGGTGATTGACCTCAACAGATACTTTTTGCATCCCGATTATGCCGAGACATTTACTGAAGAAGGAAACTTCAACGATGAAGTAATATGGGAACTGGTTATTAACAGTGATGTTTGGCAAAGATTCAATCTGGAAAGAAATCTGTTTCCAAACGGTGACGGAGGCTGGGCAGTTACAGTGCCTACCCGAAGACAGGTTGATACGTATGAAACAATCAATGGATTGCAGCCTGAAGATGATCCGAGTTATGATCCTCAGGATCCATGGGTAGACAGAGATCCTCGTTTCCATGCTACCATACTGTATGACGAAGCTCCCTGGAGAGATCGTGAAATTGAAGTATTCAGACCCGGAGGCTTTGATTCTCCTGATAGTCCCAGTGCACCCTGGAATGCAAGTTGGACCGGTTACTATACCAAAAAGTTTGTTGATGAAGACTTTGATCGGTCCTTGGGTGAATCATCCAGTGCTAATTGGATTATGGCAAGATATGGTGAAATTCTTTTAAACTATGCCGAAGCCCAATATTTTTTGGGTGATGAAGGGACTGCCAGGGATTATGTTAATATGGTAAGGAGCCGACCTTCTGTGAATATGCCTGATGTAACAGACAGTGGGCAGGATTTGTTCGAAAGAATTAAAAATGAACGCAGAGTTGAATTATACCTGGAGGAGCATCGCTTATTTGATATACGTCGCTGGAAGTTAGAATATCCTGCTGACGATTGGATAGAGAGAGTGAATGTAGACCTGGATACTGATACAGGTGAGAAGACAATTTCTTATTCAGACCTCCAAAAATGGGCATTGCCGGAGCATACATATTTGATCCCCATACCAGAGGATGAAATTCAACGAAACTCTTTGTTAGAGCAAAATCCGGGATATTAAAAGAATCCAAGTGTCCGGATAGCTTACATAGCTATCCGGACCTATTTAAAAATCTTTTTATCCTAGGCATAAACTTGTCTTAATCGATCCTATTTATAATGAATAAGCTAACAAGATATTCAAGTACTTTTTTTATTCTGATTTCTTCTACCATCCTATTGATTTCTTGTGATCAGGATCATGAACCTAAACTTGTTGAACATACTATAGTTCATCAGGAAAATGGCTATTTTATGGGTTGGCCGGCCAATAATGGCGTGTGGATATGGGATGACGGTGAAATAATGACTGGTTTTACAAGAGGAGCATACGTTGAAAATGAAGAATCACACAATGTTGAATCTCCTTATTATAACTGGTTAAGCAAAAGTGCGGATGGTGGACATACATGGGAAACATTTACACCGGAAGGATTTATTGGGGTTTTTGATCCCGAAGGCATGGAAGGAGATTCTATGCTAACATTGATGGAATTAACCGAGCCCATAGATTTTCGGAACGATAGTTTTGCGCTTCGAATGGTTGGTAATGGATATCTTCAACCTGAAGTCCCGGAGGGAGGATTTTTCTATAGGTATGATCGTGGTGGTAACTGGGAGGGACCGTTTGCCTTTAATGGTCTTTCTGATGCCGAAGAATTGGAAGGTTTGGAACTCACACCGAGAACTGATTATATAGTTGAAGGCGAGAATTCCGCTCTGTTATTTTTGTCTGCCCGTGGTCATGAAAAATATGGTTCAGACAAAGCTTTTGTCGCCCGTACGACAGATGGTGGGATTACGTTTGAGTTTTTAGGCTGGATTGTCGATCCTGAAGATCCCTATCGAGCGGTTATGCCCTCCACTGTAAAAACATCCTCGGGAACGCTAATTTCCGCAATACGAAGGAGGGATATGGGTGATAATCGCTACTGTTGGATTGACATTTATACTTCCGAAGACAACGGTGTAACCTGGGAGTTTCTGAGCAGGGCCGGAGAAACAGGTCCACATAATGGTAATCCGCCCGCTATGATAGAATTGACCGATGGCCGATTGTTGGTGGCATATGGGAACCGTGAGCATAACCAGATCAGAGCCAGGTTCAGCTCGGACCAGGGACACACCTGGGGTCCTGAAATTATTCTGCGCGAAGGAAAGGAATTAGATATTGGCTATCCCCGGTTAGCACAAAATAAAGATGGAAATATTGTTACTATATATTACTGGGCAGATTCGCCAACATCCGAAAAATATATTGCTACTACCATCTGGAATCCGGGAAATAAAGATTGGAATAAACCGGTGAAATTCTAATTTGAAATAGTAAAAAAAAAGATCTTATAATCTTAAACTAAATTGGCATTAGATATGAGTAAAAAGAAAAAAGAAGAAGAGACTAAATCCGATATTTCACGCCGTGATTTTATAAAAAAAGCAGGTATGGCAGGCATTGGAGGTGCAGGCTTAATTGGAGCGCCCTTTATCGCTTCGAGTGGCTGGAGCCAAACGCCCCCCAGTGATACCGTCAGACATGCTGTAATTGGTACAGGTAGCCAGGGAGGGGGACATGTTAATCGTTTTGCAGAAGCCGAAGGATGCGATTTGGTAGCAGTATGTGATGTTGATCCTAGTCGGCTTGATGAATCCGCAAAGGGATTGCCTAACGAGAGTCGGATAGAGAAGTACACGGATTTCAGAAAATTGCTCGAAGACAAATCAATTGATTCGGTAAGCATTGCTACTCCGGATCATTGGCATACTCCTATTGCCTTATCGGCAATTCTGGCAGGCAAGCACGTCTATGTGGAAAAACCCTGCAGCCATAATGTGCGTGAGAGTAACCTTTTGGTTAAAGCAGCCAATGAGTATGGTAAATGTGTACAGCATGGAACACAGAGACGAAGTATGGGTGATCATATCGAGGGTATATGGCAGCTGCGTAACGGCATAATCGGTGATGTTCATACGATCAAAGCGATAGACCACCAACATCGAGGGCCCATCGGACGTGCCCCGGTGCAGGACCCTCCTGAGGGAGTAGACTATGACATGTGGCTCGGTCCGGCACCAAAAGTTCCGTTTACAGAGAATCGCTGGCATTATAATTGGCATTGGTTTTGGGACTATGGTGGTGGTGATACTACCAACGATGGGGTTCATCAGATTGATGTCGGCGTTTGGGCACTGGGCGATCGCTATCCGAAACGTACAGTTGCAACAGGTGGTCAATATTATTATGACGATGATCATGAGACACCTGATACGCAAACGGTTATATTCGAATATGAGAATGCCCAGATCATTTGGGAAATGCGGTTATGGACACCTTATAAACTGGAAGGCCATGACAATGGCAATGTTGCATATGGAACAGAGGGCAAGATGGATTTCGGTCGCAGTGGCGTCTTTGTGACCAAAGGAGATGAACGAACTAAAATAGAATCACCTGAGCCAGTTGAGAGTATTGTGCCGAATTTCCTGACAGCTGTACGAGAGGATGACCCAAATAAGTTGCTTTCGCCTATAGAACGTGGCGCAGTTACAACAAATCTGTGTCATTTGGCTAACATAGGACAGCGTTTGGGCGTAACATCCCTCAAGTATGATCCGGTTAAGGAAGAAGTTAATTGCCCCGGTTATGAGTTTGATGATCAAGCTAATGCGATGCTCGGTCGTGAATACCGTAAAGGCTACGAATTGCCATATAATGGTTGAAAGAATAATGGTTGAAAGGACAAATTCTTTAATAACTGATCTATGGTAAAAAATATGTGTCCGAAATACTGGGTGTTTTTTTTGGCCTTAACCGGTATGCTGGCTTTAGTGGCCAATAGCCATGCGGGAAATATTGGTGAAGATCGTCCCAACATTATAATTTAACGAAAGATCCGGGCGAAAAAAATAACGTTGCTTCACAGAATCCGAAACTTGTTGCCATGTTTGCCGAATATTTGGAGACTGCCCGGACCGATTCACCATTTTGGCCCATGGAATGAGGATTAATTTTGCAGATCCGGTTATATTCTTTTGTTTATGAAATTATAACCTGAGGAGAGATAGAACTTTTAAGTAAAAAGAATATTGAGAGAATAACTAATTCAACATCTTAATCTAACTTGAAACTGGAGTTTTATGATGAAAAATAAATTTATGATCAAACAATTAATTGGTTCAATAGGTGTAATTGCTTTGGTATTTTTACTAGCCGGTGGTTGTACAGAAGACAGTGAGGTTGAAAGTGGGGAGGAAAATAAACCGGAAGTCAAATTTGACCTTAACCCGGGTGAGCTGTTAATCACAATTGGGGATGAGCCTTTTGCGACCTATTCTTTTGAAGACACCAAGATCACTAGGCCTTTTTTTGCAAACGTAAATACCCCTTGTGGAATTCAGGCCACAAGAAACTTTCCTCCACAGCCAGAAGATCCTCAAGATCATGATACTATGCACCCTGGTATCTGGTTGAGTTTTGGTGATATCAACGGGAATGATTATTGGCGCAATAAGGCAAAAGTCGAGCATGAAATGTTTGTGGAAAAGCCAAAAGGCGGCCCTGGTAAGGGGACCTTTTCAGTGCGTAATTACTATATGAGCCCAGATGGCAAGGACCGGGTATTGGCGGAACTGGTGGAATACACTATTCTTGTTCGTCCCTCTGGATATTTGTTGATCTGGGATAGTACATTTTCTTCTGATTCAAATAAGATTACAATTGGTGATCAGGAAGAAATGGGGCTGGGAATTCGTTTGAACACAGCTGTTAATGTTGAATATGGCGAGGGACAAATTACCAATGCTGAAGGTATGAAAGATGAAGAAGGAACATGGGGAAAGGCTTCAGACTGGATCGATTACAGTGGTCCTGTTGATGATAAATATATAGGAATGGCGATCATGCCATCTCCGGATAACTTCCGATCAAGTTGGTATCATGCTCGTAATTATGGTTTTGTTGCTGCCAATCCTTTCGGCCGTGCTGCCATGGAACAGGGGGAAAAGAGTGAGGTCACAGTCAGTGAAGGTGACGAGTTCGAACTGGGATTTGGCATTTTTGTTTATTGTACTTCCACTGGTGAAAAACTGGATGTCAGTGATGCTTATCAGGATTATCTGGATCTTCGTAAGTAATTAAGGTTTAGCTTTTTTAAAAACTATTTCCCCTAAAATAGATCCTGGAGGACAGGCAACCTGTTGATGACTGAATACGGTTGACATTTTTAGTTAACATGTAACCTATTGGTCGCCGTTAACGGCGACCAAATTTTGACGCAATAATCAGGGTGGCCACCCTGATTAAGTTCTTTGACAAATTGATCCGGTGACAACCTTGAGGGTAGACCCCGGTGTGGTTTACTGCGGTTGTACAACCGCCTACCTGTTCTTCCGGTTTCTATTAATGAATAAATAAGAAAAGAAAGAAAAATAATTCCAACCTATAATGAATGTCACAGAAAGGCTCAATGGAATCATTGGAGTAATAAATACTCCATTTGGCAATGATGATGCCATAGACTACGACTCATTAGGAAATTATATTAATCATTCTATAGCGTGTGATGTAACTGGTTTCCTTGCACTGGGTATGGCTGCTGAAATTGATAAATTAACTATTAATGAAAAGGAATTAATAGTAAAAACGGTGGTAAATGAAGTGGATGGCAGGGTTCCTGTAATTTGCGGGGTATCTTCAAAAACCCAATCAGAGAGGATATTTTTGACTGAAAAGTTCATTAATCTTGGTTGTGATGGCATTATGGTTAACATATCTTTTGATAATGATGATGTCTTTAATAATCAGATACACGAAATTGCTGAGCTGAATCCGCAAATACTTATGATACAAGATTGGGATAGTAAAGAATATGGAATTCCCGTTAGTGTAATAACCAGTTTATTTAAAGAAATTGACTGTTTTAAATGTCTTAAGATAGAGGTTGTTCCAGCTGGATTTAAATATACCGAGGTGCTTGAAGCAACAGATAACAAACTACATGTATCAGGAGGTTGGGCAGGCAGTCAAATGATAGAGGCGCTTGACAGAGGTGTTAATGCTTTCATGCCTACAATTCTGCATGATGTATACCAAAAGGTTTTCCGATTACATCGATCCGGCAAGAGAGAAGAAGCAAAAAAGATATTTTACCAGCTGGTTCCGATCCTGGCATTTTCACATCAGCATCTGGATATCTCTGTCCATTTCAATAAAAAACTTGTTCATAGCCAAGGGATATTTTCGACTGATATTGTACGGCAACCGATACTGGAGTTTGACAAATATCATGCGACAGTAGCAGATGAGTTAATTGAAAAAGCTATAAAGTTAACTAAGAAAATATAGTAAAGTTTCTAGGTGATAAGTTATTTATGATGCACAATGGGACATTAATAAATTAACCGGGTTTGATTGATAGACAGGAAATAATTATAGTCGATTTCTTTGTAAAAGAAAGTTCAATAGGAAGTAAATAAAAATGAAGAATAATAATCTATTCAAATGAAAATTAAATATTTAATATTTATTACGTTACTTATTTCAGCAGGTTGTGCCAGCACAAATGGAACAAACCCAAAAGTTGAATTCATACCCGATGAGGTAAACAACGAGCTGGAGATTTACATTGATGATAAATTATTCACCAATTTCTTTTATCCCGATAATATGGAAAAACCTGTTCTCTACCCTATTTATACCTCTTCAGGGAAAGATATAACCAGGGGATACCCGTATAATCCTAAACCATTTGAGCGGTACGACCATCCACATCATGTGGGATTATGGTTAAACTTTGGCGATGTTAATGGATTGGATTTCTGGAATAATTCATTTGCAGTTAATCCGGAAAATAAACACAAGTATGGCTCGATCAGGTTTCGTGAGATAATAAGTCAGGATCCGGGAAGCGGTGTATTGGTTGCAGGGTCAGATTGGGTGGATAATGACAATAATATCCTGCTAAATGAAGAAACCACTTTTGTTTTTAATGAAAATGATGGTGTACGCTCAATTAAAAGAACATCAACCTTGACTGCAGTTCAGGATGTTCGATTCCAGGGGAATGAAGAAGGATTATTGGGTTTGCGGGTTGACAGAGCTTTTGAGGAACCTGCCGACAGCCCTCAAAGACTCCTTGACGGTCAGGGAAATATGAAAGATGAGAGGATTTTGGATAATGAAGGTGTAAATGGCGCTTATCGGAATGCTGATGGCGACAGGGGCAGTGCCGTGTGGGGTGAGCGCTCACCCTGGGTTGCCCTGAGTGCTGAAAAGGAAGAGGAAGTCATTACCATTGCAATTTTTGACCATCATGCTAATCCTTATTATCCGGCATGGTCGCACGCCCGCGGTTATGGACTTTTTGCTGTTAATAATCTGGGTGGACGCGATATGCATAATGATGCGGAAGAAGTAGAGATTAATCTGAGTCCGGGTGAAAGCATATCATTCACGCACCTTATTATTATTGGAGAAGATATGACCGATGATGAACTAAATCAGATTCATAACCAATTCAATAATCATTAAAACCTTTCACCTGGTAAATGCGTCATATTTTTAAAAAAGAAATATTTATTTATTTTCTATGTGTATTCGATTACATAAATTGGTGCTTTTGGAATATAGTCTTGTCGGATTTGATTGCTTTAAATGCCTTAAAATAGAGGTTGTTCC
>JBBDSB010000093.1:0-11183 GCA_040905205.1 Cyclobacteriaceae bacterium | reverse complement strand
TGATGACCGATGATTACACCAAAATTGAAGGGTACCAAGCTGCGGCAGATCTAGGGCTAGGCTGCGGTTTGCCCACTCAATTTGCCAAAATCCAGAAAGGAGACACCGTGATTGACCTGGGCTCCGGTGCGGGAAACGATTGCTTTGTGGCCCGGCATGAAACAGGGGAAAGCGGCAAGGTAATTGGCATCGATTTTACGGAAGCCATGATCCAAAAAGCCCGGATCAATGCAGAGAAGCTGGGATTTAATAATGTGGAATTTCGCAAGGGGGATATTGAGGACATGCCTGTTTCTGATAATATGGCAGATGTGATCGTCAGTAACTGCGTACTCAACCTGGTTCCGGACAAAGAAAAAGTGATACAAGAAATTTACCGGACCCTGAAGCCGGGCGGACATTTCAGTATTTCCGATATTGTGTTGGTGGGAGATTTGCCGGAAGCTTTAAAGTTGGATGCAGAAATGTATGCAGGATGCGTGTCCGGTGCCATTCAAAAAGGTGACTACATCAGTCACATAAAGGAGGCCGGTTTTATAGATATTGTTATTCAAAAGGAAAAACCCATTGACCTTCCGGATAATATTTTAGACCGGTACCTTAATGAAAGCCAAAAGGAAGTTTTCAGGTCCGGGAAAACCGGTATCTTCAGCATTACCGTTTTTGCCCAAAAATCCGGTATCAAACCGTTAAAAATACATTCCAATTCGATCGGAAATCAAACCGACAATTGTTCTCCCGGTGCACCATCGGGGTGTTGCTAGTGTCATGTCAAACGTTAAATGGCAATTGCCCACGCTCGCCCCTCGGTCCCCTTAAGGGGAAGACAGCCCACGGGGTTGACCATTTAGGAAATCTAGAGAAGTTTGTTTAGCGTCAAAATTAATGTGACATGACACTAGACCAATACTATTCACCAACTTTACAATTTAATACCATGTCAGCATCCAACGATAAATTATTTCCTGAAATAGAAACGATAATAAAAAAATTAGATTTTCATTCTATTTCACCAGAAAGAAAGGAGCTACTTCAATCTCTTGTTGATTATATTCAGCATAAAGTAACCAACGATAAAACGCTTATAATCACCTTTATATGTACCCATAATTCACGAAGAAGTCATTTGTCCCAAGTATGGGCACAGGCCATAGCGGCCCATTACGAAATCAGAAATGTATTTTGCTATTCTGGGGGCACCGAAGCCACTGCCTTATTTCCTATGGCAGCCAAAACACTGGAAAATCAAGGATTTAAAATCACCCCACTTTCCGAAGGTAAAAACCCAGTTTATGCCATAAAATATGGAGGTAATGCCCATCCGGTAATTGGTTTTTCCAAAACCTATGATGATCCTTTCAATCCAAAATCCGACTTTGCGGCCATCATGACCTGTTCACAGGCAGATGCTGGTTGTCCGTTTATCGCCGGAGCAGAAAAGCGGATCCCGATAACCTATGAAGATCCTAAAGCATTTGACAACAGCCCTCAGCAAGCTGAAAAATACTTGGAAAGAAGTATTCAGATCGCTACCGAACTAAGTTATGTTTTTTCTAAAATAAAGCAAGCATGACAAAAACCGCTCGACCGCCTAAAAAACAAATTGCCTTTTTTGAAAAGTACCTGAGCCTGTGGGTAGCACTGTGTATTCTGGGAGGCATCGGTATTGGCTATATTGCCGGAGATACCATGGAATTTCTCAGTACCCTGGAAATATACAAGGTAAATATTCCCATCGCCATCCTGATCTGGTTGATGATCTATCCCATGATGCTTCAGATTGATTTTTCCAGTCTGAAGAAAATCGGTAAAAAGCCCAAGGGCATTGTACTTACGGTGGTGATCAATTGGCTGATCAAGCCTTTTACGATGACTTTTTTCGCGTGGCTGTTTTTTTCCAACATTTACTCCGCCTTTATTTCCCCGGAATTGGCAGGGGAATATATTGCCGGGGCCATTTTATTGGGTGCGGCACCCTGTACCGCCATGGTGTTTGTCTGGTCTTACCTCAGTGATGGCGATCCGAATTACACCCTGATGCAGGTTTCCGTAAATGACCTGATCATCTTGGTGGCCTTTGTACCCATCGTGGGTTTTCTTTTGGGCATCACCGATGTTATTATACCCTACGAAACCCTGATCATCAGTGTGTTCATTTATGTGGTAATACCACTGGTTGCCGGGTTTTTGACCAGTAAGACCTTGATACGGGCAAAGGGGGAAGCGTGGTTTACCGGCAGGTTTTTGCCTAAACTCAAACCCCTAAGTATCTTCGCCCTGTTGTTGACCCTCGTTTTATTGTTTGCCTTTCAGGGTGGGAATATCCTGGATAATCCTTTGATTATTTTATTCATTGCCATTCCATTAGTGATACAGACTTACTTTATTTTCTTCCTGGCCTGGTTTTCCGGCAAAAAGTTAAAACTTGGGCATGCCGTCTGTGCCCCTGCTGCCATGATCGGAGCCAGTAATTTCTTCGAGCTGTCTGTAGCGGTGGCCATTGCTTTATTTGGCCTGGAAAGCCCCGCAGCACTGGTCTGTGTCGTTGGGGTATTGGTGGAAGTACCTGTAATGCTTTCATTGGTGGCATTTGCCAATAGGCAGAAATATTGAATAACACGTCAACTAAAAAACAAAGTTATGAAAAAGAACGCTATTTTAGCCACTGATTTGTCAAATGCCGCAGACGTATTGTTGGAATGTAAAAAGCAATATAAAGCTTTAGGCATAGAAAAAATCACCTTATTTCACGCTCTTGGAGTTCAGTATATGAACTTCTCGGGCTACACTTTTCTGGATCAAACCAAAGCCCGGTTGGAGAAGATTAAGAATAAACTGGAAAAGGATGGCTTTCTGGTTGAAATAGTTATTAAAGAAGGGTTGCCTTATTATGAATTGGTTGATTTTGGGAAGGAAAATCCTGATGCAATCTTGATTTTAGGAACTAGAGGTATGGGTTTTTTAAAGGGTGTTTTGCTGGGGAGCACTGCAGATCAGGTGATCAGAAGAAGTAAAAATCCAATTCTTTTAATACAATGTATTGAATCGGAATCAAACGGGAAAGATGAACAAAATAAATTTTATTGTAACCATTCCTATGATAAACTTTTGTTTGCTACTGATTTTTCGGATTGTTCTGAACAAGCATTTCAATTTTTAAAAAATAATGTAGTCCAATCAACTGACAAAATTATTTTGACTCATATTCTCGATTCTGAAAAAAATGAAGGAAGAAGCCAGGAAGAAATTGATAAATTAGACCTAATCCATAAGGAAAGGCTTCTACGTATGAAAAATGATTTATTAAGCCTTACTGATTCGGATATTGAAATTGTTTTGAGATCAGGACTTCCAATTAAAGAAATAGTAAACCTCATTAAGCAAAAGAATGTTAATTTGGTCTTGATGGGAGCCCATGGAAAAGGATTTATAGAAGACCGGATTTTAGGAAGTACAATAAGATCTGTGGTGGAATTAAGCAAGGTTAATCACCTCATTATTCCATTTAATCATTAATCCATTAATTTTGTATTGGGTAATGCCTATCCTGAAAGCCCTACAAATCCGGATCTTCCTGCACTAAAAGATCTAGATCTGTTGGTTTAGCGTCATAATTGATGTAACATGTCATTAGCGGAAGTTTAATATAATTCCAACGTGGAAAACTTCAATCACCTGGCGTACAGTATATCTTTGCTAAATATGTCCTTAAATCGCAGAAAAAGAGGATCTGGATACAGATAAATATTCAAAATTACTGTTCGAAACCCAAAAATTAAAATATTCAAATGAAAAAAATTATCCATAGAAATTATCAATAAACATTAATTTGGATTTAATCTAAATAGTTTAATATTTGCATATCTATTTATAATCAATCCAAATAAATGAAGTTTACTACGCTGATAATTATTCTATTGATGGCCACATCCTTTTCTTCAAGGGCAATCGAGGTCAAAAGTGCAGATAAGTCCATGATCACCGCCGGAGGTACCATCACGGAAATAGTCCATGAGCTGGGATTTGGCGCATCCATTATTGCCACAGACATTACATCTACCTACCCTGCCTCCATGCAGGAACTACCCTCCATAGGCTACCGAAACCAGATCAAAGCAGAGGGTATCCTCGCACTTGGTCCGGATATGGTTTTAATAGAAACAGGCTATCTGACAGCTGATGTCGTTGCCCAATTAAAAGCTACCGGGTTGGAAATCCATGAATTTGATAAGCCCAAAGACGTATCCGGAACATATCAGTTGATTGGCGAATTAGCTCATTTTTTGGAAGTCCCAAAAAAAGGTGAAGCTTTGAGTGCCAAATTACGTCAGGATATCAAGGAACTGGAAAATTATACCGCTACGATTACAAAAAAGCCAAAAATGGCGTTTGTCATGGCGAGAGGGCAGGAAAATGTATTTATAGCCGGTGAAGGCACTTTTGCGGAATCACTTTTGAATATGGCAGCCATAGCATCCGTTGGAAAAGGCTTCAAGGATTTTGTTCCCTTGACACCTGAGGCTTTGGTGGCCATGGATCCGGAATACCTGCTTTTTTTTGAATCAAGCCTTCAATCTATTGGTGGAAAAGAGGGAGTAAAAAATATCCGCGGCATAGAACAGACCAAAGCTTTTCAGCAAGATGGCATCCTTGCATTTGACGGACTTTATCTTTCTGGTTTTGGTCCCAGAGTAGGTCAGGCTGCCCTGGAGTTGGCAAAAAGCGTAAACCGTTAATCCTGATGATCCAAAACCTGATTTATTCGAAGACACAGCACCAGAACCTTGTACTATCTGTTTTAAGTTTGGGGTTGCTGCTACTTGCCGTTTTTTCGCTTACGGTTGGGGCATATCCTATATCCTTCCCAAATGCGGTAGCCGTTCTTTTGAATCAGGTAGGCCTTGTATTGGGCACTTTCACAGTTCAGGAATCCAATGTTCTTTTGCAAATACGATTTCCAAGAATTTTGCTGGCCATGCTGGTGGGTGGCGGCCTGGGCGTATCAGGAGCTGCTTTACAAGGCCTTTTCAGAAACCCGCTCGTTGAGCCTGGACTGATCGGTGTGAGCAGTGGGGGGGCTCTTTTTGCGGTAATTTTTATTGTCTTTGGAGCCTCTTTCCCCTGGCTTACCAATCTGTTTGGTAACTTTAGCCTGCCATTATTTGCTTTTATTGGCGGCTTGATCAATGTCATGTTGGTTTACGAAATGGCCAATTATGGCGGAAAGACAGACATTTCCCTGCTGATCCTTGCCGGAGTGGCCCTGACTGCCCTCTCCAGCGCCTTGATTGGTCTGGCCATATTCTATGCGGATGAAGCTGCCCTTCGAAATTTTACCTTTTGGAGTCTTGGAGATGTAGGTGGGGCCAATTGGGATAAGGTTAAGATCGCGATATTACTTATCCTGGCCCCTTCTTTTTGGATCATGTTTCAATACCGCAACCTCAATGCTCTTTCCCTGGGTGAAAATGAGGCATTTCACATGGGTGTGGATGTGCAAAGGGTGAAATACATCGTGCTTTTCATGAGCGCCCTGGTAGTTGGGGTGGGGGTTTCCATGACCGGTACGATTGGATTTGTGGGCTTGATTGTTCCGCACCTGATCCGCCTATCGTTTGGAGCGGACCACCGGCTGGTCTTACCAGGAGCATTCCTGCTGGGAGCATGCCTGCTCAATGCATCTGATTTATTGGCCAGAACCATCGTTATGCCTGCCGAATTGCCCATAGGGATCATTACGGCCATTATTGGATCACCATTCTTTATCTGGCTAATCATCAATGTTAAAAAAATCAGAACCTGATATGCTGGAAGCAAAAAATATTCATTTCTGTATCAAAAATAAGCCGATTGTAGATCAGGTAAACATTCAACTGAATCCGGGGGAGTTGACCGTTCTGCTTGGTCCCAACGGGGCGGGTAAGTCTACCCTTTTCCGGCTATTGTCCGGAGAACTTCTATGTAAACATGGTGCTGTCAAATACAATGGTCTCCCTATCAGTAGTTTGAAACCAAAAGAGCTTGCTCATCTGCGGGCGGTGATGCCCCAGCACAGTACGATGACCTTCCCATTCAAGGCCATAGAGGTGGTGGAGCTTGGACTTTCGCTTTCCAACAAGAAATACCCCCCAAACACAGTGGAAGAAGTCATGAAAGCCACGCATACCTGGCACCTTAAAGACCAATTATTTGGGGACCTATCTGGTGGAGAAAAACAGCGGGTACAGTTGGCCAGGGTTTTGGCCCAAATCTGGGAAATTAATAGTTTTCCCAGGTACCTGCTTTTGGATGAACCCACCTCCAGTATGGACATTGCCCAGCAGCACCATATCCTGCAGATCATGGGTCAACTAAAAAATAGAAATATTGGGATTCTGGCCATCTTGCATGACCTCAACCTGGCTGCCAATTATGCGGACAATGCGGTATTGCTCAAAAATGGTTCTATATTAAAACAGGGAGCAATCAGGGACGTAATGACACCTGAAAACCTGGAAAAGGTTTTTGATTATCCAATCCAGGTAGAGACGGAAGGACCTACAGCACCAATCTATATCAGCAGCCTTCCGTCCACCAAAATCCGTTCACAAAATTATAATTTCAAATTCGCTTGACTATGGAAACTACATTAAAATACCCCTCTTCTACAGCACTTAAGGAAGCTTGGGAAGACCTAAAGGCCAGTCAACCCAACACCAGAATAAGAGACGCGGCCAGGGTGCTCGGCGTATCGGAGTTGGAGCTATTGGCAACTTCCACAGGCCCGGCAACCATACCGCTGAAGGAGGACTGGGCTAACATCCTGCTTTCTTGCCAGCAACTGGGTAAAGTCATGGCATTGACCAGAAATGAGGGTTGTGTACTGGAACACAAGGGAAATTTCCAGAAAATCACCATCCATGGCACTCCTCCTAACCAAATCGCTACAGTGATTGGACCCATCGAGCAGCGGGTATTTTTTGGTAAGTGGTGCTATGGATTTGCCGTCACAAACGAAACACCCAGGGGAACCATGAGGAGCTTTCAGTTTTTTGATCAGGCGGGAGATGCCATTCTAAAAATATACCTACAGGAAAAGAGCAACCAGGACGCATACGACAACATGGTGTCCACCTATCGGCAAAAAGATGTAAGCGATCCCATTCAGGTGAGCCCTTTCGAGCCTCAAACCTATTCCAGTACAGTAGACAGGGATGCTTTTGTAAAGGATTGGGAAAACATGAAAGACACCCATGACTTTTTTGGAATGCTTCGAAAATACAATATTCACCGCCTGGACGCCATCAAATGGATAGGTGAAAAATGGGCCTATCCTGTTGACAGGTTATCTACCCGTAAAATCCTGGAGGTTGCTTCGGATGAAAAGATGCCTATCATGATTTTCGCAGGCAACAAGGGGAACATACAAATTCACCAGGGAAAGGTGCGCACCATCCGCCAATTGGGGAACTGGCTAAACGTAATGGACCCCGAGTTTAACATGCATATGGACGAAGATTGTATTGCGGAGGCCTGGGTAGTTCACAAAAACACCGATGATGGGCTGGTTTCCTCATTGGAATTGTTCGACAAGGAGGGCGAAATGGTCGCCCAGTTATTTGGATTGAGAAAGCCCGGGCTTCCCCAGAATGAACGTTGGAAAAATCTGATTGACAGTTTGTAAAAATTTCCCGGTGGACACAGCACCGGGAAAAATTTTAACCTTATGTGTAGAATCAATCTTAATAAATATAAAATCCTTTTCTGGCTTTACGGATTGATCATTGTCCCCAGCCTGGTTTTTGCCTCTGACCCTATTTATATTCAGGATGACAAGGGCAATCCCATCCCCCATGCCCTGGTGAAAATTGGAACTGAACAGGTACTTGCTGTCGGCAATGACGGCTCATTTGAGCTTCCTAATAACCTGCCGGAGGACCAGGTGATCGAGGTACTTGCCATGGGCTATGATGCCAGAGTATTCCAGGTCAGAGAAATCAGCCGGTTAAGCAACCTCAAATTAAGGGAAAAAATCGGGCAGATGGGGGAAGTGGTGGTAGCTGCCACCCGGACTGATCGCAGTGTGGAGGATTTGCCCATGCCGGTCACCATCATTACCCGTAAGCAAATTCAGGAAACCGGGGGCATGCGCCTTTCGGAGGTACTCCGTGAACAAACAGGCCTGCAGGTGGTGGGAGACCATGGGGCAGGCTTGCAGATGCAAGGCCTTTCATCGGATTACATATTGATACTTCTGGATGGAGAACCCCTGATAGGCCGAACCGCTGGTACTTTTGACCTGGACAGGATTGCTGTCTCCAATATCGAACGGATCGAAGTGCTGCGGGGCCCCTCAAGTGCAATTTATGGAAGCGAAGCCATGGCCGGGGTGATCAATATCATAACCAAAAAAAGCCAGGAAAGGATGGCTGCCTCCCTGGAATCCAGGTACCGCTCATTCAATACCCTGGACCTTAGCGGAGAGATCGGCATGAACCAAAATGACTGGAACCTTTATGCTTATTTCAACCGCTACTCCACCGATGGATTTGACTTAACTCCCGATGTACCCGGAAAGACCCAAAGCCCTTATCAAGCCAATACAGTGCAGTTTAAAATAGGAAAGAAAACCAAAAAATGGGATTTTAAGGTTTATTCCAGATTTTATGGTGAAAATTCCAACAATACCATGCAGGTAGCCGGAGAAGGAGATCCAAGATTGGCCGACATGACAGCAGAACGGCTGGATCTCAACCTGAACCCAACCATCAGTTTTCGTCCCAACGATTATTGGCTGATGACCTTGAGGAGCATGAGTTCCCTGTTCCAGACCAACACCCTGACGGCATTTCAGGAAGACGGGTCGATTCTGGATGAGCAGGATTTCAAACAGCAATACCACAGGACGGAATTCCAGACAGACCATCAATTGGATCCGAAACAACTCATCACACTTGGCATAGGCCACCTGATAGAAACCGTTGAAGCCACCCGGTATGATGATAATAATCGATTTGATGCGGGATACCTGTTTTTGCAGCACCAATGGGACCCTTCAGACAAATGGAATATGGTGACCGGAGTAAGGGGAGACTTGCACAGCCAATATGGTGAAAGAATCAGTCCCAAGATTTCCGGAATGTACAAGTTCAATGAACGGTTTAGCTGGCAACTGTCACTTGGGGCCGGTTTCAAGGCCCCGGATTTTAGGCAATTATTATTGAATTTCAACAATGCTTCTGCAGGCTATTATGTTTTCGGTGCCAATCTGGTTCAGGAAGGTATAAAAAGGCTGCAATCCCAGGGAGTGGTGCAACAGGTGCTGCTGGATCCTTCTCAATTTGGCCAGTTGAAAGCGGAGAGCTCTACAGCCATCAATACCGGATTCCGGTGGAAAATTTCCGATGACCTGTTGTTTCAGGGGAATTTTTTTCAAAACAACATTTCCAACCTGATCGAAACAGCCCCGGTAGCCCGCCTGACATCCGGCCAAAATGCCTTCTCTTATTTCAATATTGCCAACGTCATCAGCAGGGGTGCCGAATTGGACTGGACCTTTCGGGCTTTGGAAAACCTGCAATTTTCCCTGGGCTACATGTACCTGGATACAAAGGACCTGGATGTTTTGGAAAAAATCGATGCCGGAGAACTTTTCCGTCGGGATGTACAAAACCGCAGCCTGCGGATTCAAAGGAGCGATTACGGGGGCTTATTCAACAGGAGCCGGCATAGTGGCAATGTAAAAATCACCTATCAGGAACCTATTACGGGAATAAACATGGCACTAAGAGGCATCTACAGGGGTAAATTTGGATTTGGCGATGTAAATGGCAACCTTATTTTGGACGACCCTTCCGAATATGCCCAGGGACTGATAAGCTGGAACCTGAGCCTTAATAAAACCTTGAAAAATGGGATTTTAGTAGAGGCCGGGGGATTTAACTTATTTAACCAAACCACACTATATGCCCCAAGCAATCCGGGCAGAACCCTATTTATAGGCATGAAATTGCCTTTTCATCAATTAGTTAATCAAAATAAATAATCATTACAATGATCAAGTGGAATCAAATTTTGGCAGGCACCCTATTGCTTGCTTTCAACGCCGGATGCGAAAGTAGCGAAGTGGAAGAACCGGAAATCGACCTTCAGGCAAAAACCGTGGAAAACCTCCATGCACCCAATGATGTCATCGACAGAAGTACCGGGGAAATCACCGAAGAGCGGCCCTTTCGCTATTTTAGTTTGGAAAACAACCAGGAAGTGGACAATCAGGATGAGAACTGGGACATCGGCTTTAAAGGAACCACCCTTATCGTAAACGGAGGCACAAGTGGTCCTGGTACAGCTCAGGGATCGGTGGTCACAGGAGCCTTTGAGGAAATCACCACTGTTCCCTCCTCAGCGGAATTCCATAGCGATGGAGCCGATGGAATGTCCATACCTACCGGGTCCGGAAACGGTTGGTACAATTACAACCCCAGCACCCATGTCATTAGCCCGATTCCTGGCCGGGTGGTGCTGATCAAGACGATTGAAGGCAACTACGCCAAGCTGGAAATCCTGTCTTATTACCAGGACAATCCTCCTTTGGGAGAAGTCGACCCGATGAGTACTCCCAGTCCCTATTATACATTTCGGTTCTTGCTCCAGCCGAATGGATCAATGAATTTTTAATCTTTGGATAAAACCTCAAGTCCGCTTCTAAGTGGATTTGAGGTTTTCTTTCGAATTGAAAATTCTTTGGCCGATTTTGCCAAAAAAGTCCTGGGTTAGGTTATTGACATGAGTCTGCGCAGTAGTTTTTGATTTAAACCAGTACCAAGAGAAACCTAAAAGATAAAAGACTTCTTGAAAAATTAGCTTACAGAAAAGAAAAAGTGCAAGCTTTCAGGAATATCGATGAATCCCAAGCCCAAGAAAAAATCTTCAAAACCCCGGAATCTCTTGCCCGCATTCAAAGGACTTTAAAATTTCCCGCTGGGTGTAATTTGCAATTACATCCCTCCTACCTATTCCAAGAGTTACAGGTCCGAGGAATTTGCAATGCAGGGAACAGGATCGGGAGGCCAGGACCGGATTTTCTGCACTTTAGGATTTTTCCCTACTTTATTCTTCAAAAACTCCGGTGTTTCTAGTAAACCTAGAACTGAGTTCGATTCTAGATGAAGTATATTTTGCCAGTCAGTCACCTCTTTGAAAAT
>JBBDSB010000092.1:0-11198 GCA_040905205.1 Cyclobacteriaceae bacterium | reverse complement strand
CAGAAAAAGAAGCAGCTGGTTTATGCCAGGAGAAAACAGAAAAGTTTCAAATTAACAAAGAAAAGAAAGACATCGCTGATATACCTGCTGGAAAAAGGCATCGGGCAGTTGAGGGAAATCCTTTCCCAACTGAAAGGGACTGCGATGGTGGCCGAAGAGTTCGCCTATCTGAGGACAATCAGCAAAGTACTTGAGCAACAGACTTTTCTGCTGGACCATCCGGCAAAGGAACTCAAAGACAGGATAGTATCCCTTCCTAGACCTTATGTAAGGCCCATCATCCGGGGGAAGGGAAACAAAAGGGTGGAGTTCGGTATAGCCTGTCCCGGTTTATCGGGAAAGGTCCATATGCTCCAGGTGGACGGGATATCGTTCATAGACAAAATGGACTTCAACAACTTCAACGAGTGCACCCGGCTCAGGATATCGATACTGAAACATAAAATGGTTTACGGCCAGGCCCAACAGCTGGGTGCTGACCGGATATACGCCACCATCAGCAACAGGAGATACTGCACGGCCATGAAAATCTTCCCCTGTTTTCCCAAAAAAGGCCCCAGGCCCCTATCAGAAGCAGAAAAGCTGCTCAGCAATGAAATTTCCAGGCAAAGGGCCACGGTAATGGAAGGGGTGTTCGGAGACCACAAAAACCATTACGGGCTGAGGAAAATAAGGGTTAAGGGAGAAAAGAAGGAAAAACTGATGGTGTTTTTTGCCACCATGACGGCCAATGCGGTAAAGATCGCCAAAAGGAGAGAAAAAAAAGAATCCCCGCCGCAACTGGACAGGGCAGCCTGACAGGCCAAAAACGGGGTGAAAATGCCTTTCATGGAAGGGGTATGCCCAAACTACAAAAAACCAATTCCAAAGGCCGGAGGACAATGATAAATTGTACTTTTTCTATACGAAATTGACCTGATAAACCACCTGAAAATCAATAAAAGAAGTGATAAAATGTAAAATTAATCTCACGAATTATTAGGTAATGAAATAATCAATGAAACCCTACTTAGGTTCGTAATCAGAAGTTCCACTATTTTCGACTAGCTTTCTAGAGGACTTTTAGGTCAACAACCCAAAGCATACTGAAATCCTCTCGTTGGTAAAATCCTATTTATCCGGTATATTGAAAGCAGGTTTTTTCCGGTAAAGAAAATTTGAATTGGAATGTAGATTAAATCCAGCAATTTACTATGAGGATCAGGCAATAAACGGTTTACCAGACTGACCCGAAGGAAGAAAAAATCTAATAGCACAAATAATAATTTTATTTATAAAAAAATGGGCTGCTGTACTTTGGAACATCAGACCGTAACCAGATCCGAAGTAGGGCGTTAAAAAAGATGCTGATGGTGCATATCTTTGATAAGAGGAATTTGAATATAGATAGCAGACTTAAAACAAATATTTATATGAGCAAAATCAGCTATTTATTACCACTTCTTTTTTGCCTGGTGGGCTGTAAAAACAATATTTTGAGGGATGAGGAATAGAACAGCAAACCTTTAATATGGACGCTTTTTATGATGTGTATTTATGAAATAGAAAGATTAAAAAAGTATGAAAACCACACCCGAACACGATGAACGAATGTCGAAAATGACCTTTTCATCGGTATATCCACACTATGTCACAAAAGTGGAGAAAAAAGGCAGGACAATAGAAGAATTGCATCAAGTTATCCAATGGCTTACAGGCTTTGATGATAAAAAACTGCAGGAACTGATGGACAAAAAAGTCACTTTTGAAATATTCTTTAAAAAGGCAAAGTTGAACCCTAATGCTCGCCTTATTAAAGGGGTTATTTGGTATCGGGCAGGAAAAATTACCAATCCTTTAACCTAAATCCTCCGGTGTGAAACATCACTATGATGGTAATGACCTCAATAGGGCTCATTTTTGGGGTCCTCTTGGGTTTATTCCCTAAAATGTGTTTTTCAACGGATTTGTTAAATTCAATGTAGAATTCCTCTATAAGAGTGAAGATTTCGGTAATTTTGTTGTCAGTAAAAGTCATGTCTTAGTAGCTAAATTGTTGAATTTCAAACCTTTAACTAAACAAAAAAACATGGCTTTTTTTAATTTTTGAATGGATTATTTTAAATATTATATAGATAAAATATGGTTAATCGATCAAATATTAGTAATTAAATAAATAATTAAATTAATTTTATAATTAGTTAGACACATAACTGAAATATCGGATTTCGTAGAATTTATTAATCTCAGGTTAATATAAAATTATTTTCTTCCTAACATCATTTCTCCATTATGAAAAAAAAGATAAGGATTATCCAGGAATTACTTCAACAAAAAGGGCTATACAGAGGAAGGGTGGATGGGATTTTCGGTCCGGCTACCCTGGGAGCTTTGAACCAAGTCTCAGGATTGAATAATGCCTGGCCCAATACAAGGAAAATGACTGCCTTTATCCAAATGGCAGCCAATGAAAAAGGTATTGATGCAGGACCTGTAGATGGGTTTTGGGGTCAACGTACTCAATATGCTTTTGATGAATTAACATTCCTGTTGGAAAACAATAAACGGAGGGAACCATGGAGGCCGGATGAGGTTGTCAGCGCTAACCGATGGCCCAGGCAAGGTTCTGCAGAATTTAATGAATTTTATGGCCCAAGAGGAAGTCAATTGGTAACCATGAGCTTGCCCTTTGTATTTAAAATCGCCTGGGATTTAAGGTTTAGAGCCCGGAGAATTACCTGCCACCAAAAGGTGGCAGAGAGCCTTTTGAAGGTTTTGGAAAATGTGAGAGATAAATATGGGGAGGAGGATATCAATGCCCTAAGATTGAACCACTTTGGGGGTTGTTACAATAATCGCCTCATGAGGGGTGGGACCCAGTGGTCCACACATGCCTGGGGAATTGCCCTGGATTTTGATCCGGCAAGGAACCAGTTGACCTGGGGTCGTGATAAGGCGGCGCTGGCACATCCGGTTTACGAGGAATGGTGGAAATGCTGGGAGGAAGAGGGATGGGTCAGCCTGGGCAGGCAGCGTAATTTTGACTGGATGCATGTGCAGGCGGCAGAGGTATAGGTTTTGACTAAATAACGTGAATTCGGGGTAAGAACCTCTCGAAAAACCGGCTATTTCGTCACTGCGAACCCTTTTTGGTGGGGTTGCTGGGTAGGAAAGGGTGTGGCAGTCCCGTTTTATTAGGAATTCCCACGGCTTTTCTCTGCACAATCCCCCTCTTAGCCCACCGATGACGTATTCGGCATCGTGGGCGGCAGAGCGGTAGGTTTGAGGCGGGTTGAGGTCCGCATGGGACCCTTCGGCAGGCTCAGGGTGACGAGCGGTAGCGGCCCTGCTGACGCATATCCGACCGTCATGCTGAGCCTGTCGAAGCATCTACCGATGAGATATTCGGCATCGCGAGCGCAGTGAAGAGGTCTTAACCGGACCGTATCCCCCAGGTCCACTTATGACGTACATATTAAAATAAATGTTATTCAATGAGTTGAAAAACGCATCGTCATACCGTTTCTGGGTTTAAAAAAAAGTTAACTCTACCTATGACGTAATTAAACCTGATGTTTTCGATAATGTGGAACCCCTGAAAAAATTTGATAACAAACGAGGCTTCTTATTAAAATACGCAAAGAGGGTGGCCCGAAAAAAATCCGGGGAGCGCGGCTGGATTTGTGTGGGGAAGGATATTTTTTTCTTGATCTTTTGGTACTTTTGGATCAAGCCAAAAGTACAATATAGGTAAGCCTATAATACAAAAAAATAACTTTTAATTCATCATTGTCCAACAAATAGTGAAATAAAACTATTCTCGCAGATCGCAAAAAAACCATTGTCATACCGATTTCTGCGTTTAAAAAAAGTTAACTCTCGGAATGACGGTTTTATTCTGGATTTAGGTCGAACTCCCGTTAAATAAATTTAATTAAAAGACATCATTTAATTTTTCCCTTAACTTTTTACTTTTAAATTCACTATACCAAAAAAATCTCGTAATAAAGGCACGGGATTTTTTTATTGTTTAAAATGAAATTAATATATCACGGGAAAAGTCTAATCGTGGGTTTTGATGAAACCAATCACCACCCAATCCCATAATCCTCACCATGGTTACTGGCTCCGCCCCACATGGTGCCGTGCTTCCAGTCAAACCAGATGGCATTGATGGGCCCGGAGGTGCGCTCCCTGAAGTCCATCTTATAACCTCTGTTCTGAAGGTCCCTTCGGACCCAGGAAGGGGTTTCTGATTGTAAGGTTACCGCCCCGGGCTTGATTGCATGGTTGCCAAAAGCTGCTTGCATCTGGTAGCTGTTGATATTGGGGGCCTCTACGGCCTGCTGCACGTTCATATCAAATTCCACCATGTTCAGGAAAAATTGCAGCAGGTTCTGGTCTTGGGTATCACCACCTTGTACCGCAAAGGACATCAATGGCTTGCCGTCCTTTAAGGCCAGGGAAGGGGTGAGGGTCACCCGGGGCCGCTTGCCCGGCTCCACCACATTAAAAGGATTGACTTCCTTGTCCAGTACAAAACTCTGCATGCGCTGGCTCAAGCCCACGCCCGTATTGCCCGCAATCACCGCTGGGATCCAACCGCCACTTGGGGTCACGGATACGACCCAACCTTCTTTGTCTGCGGCGGCTATAGAGGTGGTTCCTGCCGTGAAGTCTTCCAGAAAACTGTCACTTACCTCACCTTCTATGTCTTCACTGAATTTGAAGTAATTTCTACTGTAGTTTTCAAGTTGGCCTTTAAATGGATTTTCTTCTCCCTGATAGGGGTAGGGGTCACCGGGATTCGCCCAGGGATCGTTGGATTCGCCTATCAATTTGGCCCTTTCCCTGGCGTATTCCTTGGAAAGCAAACCTTCCATGGGGCTTTTTGGTCCAAATGCCGGATCACCATAGTAGAAATCACGGTCTGCAAAGGCCAGGTTCATGGCTTGGTATAAAGTATGGATATAATTGGCGGAATTGAACCCCATACCTTTCAGGTCGAAGTTTTCCAAAATATTCAGGGATTGCAGCAGTGCAGGACCCTGGGTCCATTCCTGAAGCTTGTACACATCAATGCCTTTGTAATTGACATGCAGGGGTTCCTCGATTTTCACTTCCCAATTGGCCAGGTCTTCCATGGTGATCAGTCCACCTTGTTCCTGTACACTACGGACGATTTCTTCAGCAATGTCCCCTTTGTAAAAATGATCATAGGCAGCCTGCAAGGCTTCTTTTCTTGATTTTCCAGCCTGAAGGGCTTCTTTTTCCGTATCCACCAACTTTTGCAGGGTGGCCAGTAGGTCATGCTGTTCAAATATTTCTCCGGCCTGAGGTGCCTCCCTTTCCTTCCCCAAATGGGGCAAAAATACTTTTTTAGAATAGGGCCATTCTTTGATTTTATCTTTGTCTCTTTCTATGGCATTGGCGGTCTGGGCTTCTATGGGATACCCCATTGCCATTTCCATGGCCGGGGCCAAAACGGCTTCCAGGCTCAATGTTCCATATTCCGAAAGCATGGTGATCAGCCCGCCCACGGTACCGGGCGTGACGGCAGCTAGGGGGCCAAAGCTGGGAGGGAATTTCATGCCTTTGTCTTTGAAAAAACCAGCGGTGGCACCGGTAGGAGCGACCCCAAGGGCATTGATGGCGATGACTTCTTTGGTATGGGGATTGTATATTAAAGTTTGCGTTTCACCACCCCAACTCAACACGTCCCACATGGTACAGGTGGCGGCCAGCATGGCACAGGCAGCATCCACAGCATTTCCTCCTTTTTGAAAGGTCATGGCGCCTGCTGTGGCCCCCAGGGGTTTTCCTGTGATGGCCATCCAGTGTTTGCCATGCAATACAGGTTTTTGGGTATTTTGGGCCTGACCGTGCCCATATATACCCATAAAAAATAGCAATAATGAAAATAAATAAAGGTTAAAGCGAAATAAGTTTTGTAATGCCATCATGAAGTCCTAATTTTATTGGATAAAGAAATTTATGCAATTAATTTTTATGGATGAAATTTTTCTTTATGCAATGGCAATTTTTTATATAGCTGCGGGCTTCATGCATTTTGTGAAGCCTAAGTTATATATAAGTATTATACCGCCCTACATTCCTTATCCCAAGTTGGTCAATAGGCTGGTTGGAGGAATTGAGGTGGGCTTGGGTTTTGGTTTACTATTTGAACCTATCCGAATTGCGGCTGCCTATGGAATCATCTTGTTATTAATTGCAGTGTTTCCGGCCAATTTGTATATGTACCAAAAAAAGAACAAAGGAATCCCCAAATGGTTATTATTTTTGAGGTTACCTTTGCAACTATTGCTTATCGGCTGGGCCTATTCATATACTTAAAACAAGAAAAAAATTGACTTTCAGCGAATTTAATTTTGAAACCAACTTACAGGAGGGCTTAGATGCCATGGGTTTTGAAAAACCTACTCCTATTCAAGAACAGGCCATCCCTATCATTATGGCCGGAAAAGACATTATTGCCACTGCCCAAACCGGGACGGGTAAAACGGCGGCTTTTATTCTGCCCCTACTCAACCGGATTACAAAACACCCGGGTAATGGCGTAAAAGCTTTGATCATCGCCCCGACCAGGGAGCTGGCCATCCAGATTGACCAGCAGATCCAGGGGCTCGCTTATTTTCTGGGCGTGAGCTCTATACCCATTTATGGTGGGGGGGACGGCAATACCTGGGAACAGCAGAAAAAGGCCCTTGAAATGGGAGCCGAAATTGTAGTGGCCACACCCGGAAGGCTTATTGCCCTATTGGCCGGGGGGAAAGTGAATTTTGACACCATTGAGCATTTGATTTTGGATGAAGCAGACAGGATGCTGGACATGGGATTTTCGGAAGACATACAGACCATTATTCAATATCTGCCCCAAAAGCGGCAGACTTTGCTTTTTTCGGCCACCATGCCCCCCAAAATCAGGAAATTTTCCCAAAAGATCCTGCACGAACCGGAACAGATTTCTATTGAATTGGGAAAAACTGCCAAAGGAGTAAGCCAATATTTTTATCATGTTTATGACCAACAAAAAGAGGATTTGGCCACCTGGATTTTAAATGAGCAGGATTATCAGGCGGTTATCATTTTCTGTTCTAGAAAGGATAAGGTGAAATCCCTGTATAAAACCTTAAAAAGAAATTTTCAGGTGGAGGCGTTTCATGCGGATTTGGATCAATCAGAAAGGGAGAAAATCATGTCTTCCTTTAAAAATAAATCCTTAAAAATCTTAGTGGCCACGGACATATTATCCAGGGGAATTGATGTGGAGGACATCGAATTGGTATTGAATTTTGACACACCCAATGATCCCGAAGATTACGTTCACCGTGTGGGAAGAACGGCAAGGGCGGAAAAGAAAGGAAAGGCCATCACCTTTGTCAATGAAAAGGATAAATTCAAATACAAAAACATACAAAACCTGATTGGCCTGGAAATTGAAGTGCTGCCCAACCCTGAGGAAGTAGGCAAAGGGCCGGATTTATCAGCTTCTGCCGGGCATAAATCAAAGTTCAAATCCAAAAATTCAGGTGGAAGGGAAAAATCCAAAAAAGGTGCGCCGCACAGTAGGAACCATAATGCAGGACCAAGAACTACGGATGCCCGGGAACCCAGAAAGGAGCGGTCTGAAAAAACTGTTCCCACAAAGGAAACGGATAACCAGAGCAAATTCAGATCAAGAAAAAATTTAAAGGATTGACCTTTTTTATTGATTTAGGGGAATAGGAAAAGAAGGCAATTAAAACCAGCGCAATATGAATGACCGAAGTGTATATATTGTTGGCGGAGGGGTTTCAGGATTGGTGGCAGCCATCGAATTGGAAAAAGCAGGTTATTATCCGGTAATTTTGGAAAGTTCAGGCAGGGTGGGAGGAAGGATCAAATCGGAAAAAATGGAAGGATATACCCTTGACGATGGTTTTCAGGTCTTGTTGACTTCCTATCCCGAAGCCAGGAGATACCTTGACTTTGATGCCTTAGATCTTAAATTGTTTCGTCCGGGAGCAGTCATCTTAAAGCCAGGGGATTCTTTTTCCATCCATGATCCCTTTAGGAATCCCTTGAGAATCATTTCCATGGCTTTCTCCAAAGTAGGCACCTTGTGGGACAAATTCAAAATGTACCAGTTGACCAAAATGCTCAAGGAGAAGTCCATTGAGCATATCTTTACTTCCCCGGAGACTTCAACCCTCGAATATTTAAAGAATTTTGGGTTTTCAGGTAGAATCTTAAATAATTTCTTCATCCCGTTTTTTAAAGGTATTTTCCTGGAAGCAGAATTAAATACTTCTTCTAGAATGTTTGAATTTGTTTTCAAAATGTTTTCAGAAGGAAATGCAGCCTTGCCGGCTAAAGGAATGGAAGAAATCCCCAAACAACTGTTGGCCCAATTAAAATTTTCCAAAATACAATACCACACCAGGGTAGAAAAAATCGATAAAAATGTTATCCATCTTGAATCCGGAAATACGATTACCGCAGATGACATCATCATTGCAGCCAATGCAGGAAATCTGCTGAATGAAGTCAACCCCATTCTGTACCATTCCGCTACCAATCTTTATTTCACTACCCGACAATCCTTTATTGGGAAAGCCATGATCGGCCTGGTTCCGGATGATCATTTTTTTATCAATAACCTGGTTTTTTTGACTGATATCAGCAAGGCATACTCCGAAGATGGTCGCGCCTTATTATCAGTCACCATTGTAAAAAAGATTGAAAGTCTGGATAACCTTGAAAAAATGGTTGTTATAGAACTGGAGGCGCTTACCGGGATAAGTGCCGACTATTTCCAACACCTGAAAACCATACAAATCCCGCAGGCACTACCCGATCTGAGGAATTGTAAACATTGGATGCCAGCCCAACATACCAAGGTTTATGACCATGTATTTTTAGCTGGAGACCAACTTTTAAACGGTTCTATCAATGCGGCCATGACTTCAGGTCGTTTGGCAGCAGAAGGTGTCATTGCGGGGAATGTAAAGTGAAGGTAATAGGAGGTATTAAATTTTTGCCTGGAAAGTATACAGGTCATAATACCGCCCTTTCTTTTCCACCAGGACATCATGTTGGCCCCTTTCTACGATTTGCCCATTTTCTATGACTAAAATCTGGTCGGCTTTTCTAATGGTACTTAACCGATGGGCAATGACGAAGGTGGTCCTGCCCCGCATCAACCTTTTTAAGCTGGACTGAATAAAATTTTCACTTTCGGCATCCAGGTTACTGGTAGCTTCATCCAAAATCAAAATCCTGGGATCTGCCAATATGGCCCGGGCGATGGCCAATCGCTGTCTTTGTCCTCCTGAAAGTTTTACGCCCCGCTCACCGATTACGGTTTCTAAACCCATTTCAAATTGATCGGTAAACTGATTTACATAGGCAGAACTTACCGCTTCCAACAAGGCCTCTTCTGTCGCATGGGGTCTTGGGAATAAAATATTTTCTCTTATAGTACCTTCAAAAAGAAAATCATCCTGTAGCACGACGCCAAGCTGGCTTCGGTAGGAATTAAGGTCTACCTGATTGAGGTCTTGGCCATCCACCGTGATCTGTCCCCTGCTAGGCACCAGAAAGGAGGCCACCAATCCCGAGAGTGTGGTTTTCCCGGATCCCGAGCTGCCTACAAGTGCGGTGACCGTGCCCGGAAGCGCCAAAAAGTTGATATTTTTCACCACATCCAGGCCGGGTTCATATCCAAAATAAACCCCATCAAATTTTACCTCCCCATTGATTTCCAGAATCTTGATGTTTCTTTTGGCCGGATCAGCCTCCAAAGGCAAGTTCATTAATTCTTCCGTACGGTCCAATCCGGCAAATGCCTCTGTCAGTTGGCTTCCTATATTGCTCATCTGAAGGATAGGGGCGATCATAAATCCCAATAAAAGCGTAAAGGCAAGAAAGTCACCGAAAGTCAGTTGTTCTTCCATAATCATGTAGCCGCCTATACCCATAATCCCTGCTGAGGCCAAACCTAATAAAAAGGTGGCGGCACTGGTGACAAAACTGGTGGCAGTGAGGCTGCTTTTAACATTTAAAAACAATCGGTTTACCCCTGCTTCAAAGGTCTTTTCTTCCTGGTTTTCAGCATTGAACCCCTTGATCACCCGAATGCCCCCCAGGGTTTCAGTCAGGCGGCCGGTTACCTCCGCATTGATTTTTCCTCTTTCCCTGAATATGGGCCTGATCCTGCTAAAAGCTTTCATAGAAATCATACCGAAGATGGCTACGGGTACCAGCACGTACAGGGTCATCATGGGGCTGATATATATCAGCAACACCAAACTGATAATGGAGGTCAGAACGCCTCCCACCATCTGGGCCAATCCCGTTCCCACCAGATTCCTAACCCCTTCCACATCTGTCATAACCCTGGATACCAGTTCCCCGGTTTTGGCATTGTCAAAAAATCGGATTGGCAAACGGATAATATGGGACTGTACCTGTGCCCTTAATTTGGCAATCAGGTTTTGGGCTTCTACACTTAGGATCTGGGTTAGGGCATAGGAAGTCACTGCTTGCAGGGTGACGGCAATGGTCACGGCAATCAGCAGCCATTTTAACAGCCCAAAATCATTGGATGGAATAACTTCGTCGACAAGGTATTTGCTGGCATAGGGCAGGACCAGCCCGGAAAGCCTGCTGATCACGATCAACACCAAACCTATAACAATAAATTTCCTTCTGGGCCAAATAATGGTTTTAAAAACATTTTTTAAGCTGACTTTTCCGGTAGTTTTTTTCATGAGAAAGACTAAATAAATGTACAATTTAGCAATATATTCAGTCCTATCAGTAACGGGATTAAAAATTCCGGATTTTTCCGATTTTTTGTAATTAAAAAGTTTTAGTTAAACGGGAAGGAGCTTTATCTGTTTTTTTCTATATTTAGAATCTGAAATTCGCTAACCTTCGAGGTTTTTTGGATAGCCAGGTATTTGTGAATATCAAGGGGTGAAACCTGGAAACGTGAATTCGGGGTACGAACGTCTCGAAAAACCGACTATTTCGTCAAGCGAACCCTTTTTGGTAGGTTTAGGAGTTGGGAAAGGGTGTGGCAGTCCTGTCCGGTTAGAGATTCCAACGGCTTTCTCCGCTCAAAACCCTCTCTAAGCCTACCGATAACGTAAATAAAAACGTTGTTTAAAAAAGTAGAACTCAAGAGAAAATTTGATGAAAATGAAGATTGACAT
>JBBDSB010000091.1:0-1849 GCA_040905205.1 Cyclobacteriaceae bacterium | reverse complement strand
TTGCTGAACAGAAGAAGTACCGGGCTCTGTTCGAAAATACAGTCGCGGCACTTTTAATTGGAAAACCGGATGGCTCTATTCTGGAAGCCAACAGTGCAGCCTGTAAAATGTTCGGATACACAAATGAGGAAATCCGGGAAATAGGGCGGCAGGGCCTTATAGATCCTGATACACCCGGCTTGAAAGAAAAATTGAAGGAAAGATCAGCGAAAGGCAGTACAAAGGGCGAATTGATTGGTATCCGGAAAAACGGTGAACGCTTCTGGTGTGATTTTTCCAGTTCTGTATTTGAAGGCCCTGGAGGTGATACTCTTTCAAGTGTGATGATGGTTGATATTTCTGAGGAAATTGAAGCCCAAAAACAACTTGAAGAAAGCAACGAGAGATATGAATATGTGACCCAGGCCACTTCGGATGCCATTTGGGATTTTATGCCTGATACCGGTAAACTTTTTTGGGGTGAGGGATTTAAAAACCTGTTCGGGTACGAAAGATATGGAGTAAATACAGGTATTGAAAAATGGATGGACAATATTCACCCGGATGATATAGAGCGGATTGAAGCCGGGGTTTCAGAACTGCTTGCCGGTTCACAATCAAATTGGGACCAGGAATATCGCTTTAAGAAGGCGGATGGGAGCTACACCTTTGTGAGAGATAAAGCGATAGTAGTACGGGATGACAGCGGCCATACAGTGAGACTGATTGGTGCCATGGAGGATATTTCAGATCGGAAATTCAGAGAACATCAAAAAGCGATTGCAGCCAATATAAGTCATGTTTTTAATAATGCCGGTACCCTTTATGAAGCGCTGGATGAATCAATAAAACAGATTGCGAAACTAAAAAGCTTCGCAATGGCGGAGTTCTGGCTGGTTGACAGGGATAAAGATGTCATTCGGCTTATCTCACATTATGTATTGACAGATGAGATGGACGGTTTTTACAATGTTGCCGGCTCGGAGAATATCTTCAAAAAAAATACAGGCCTTCCCGGTAAAACATGGGCGAAAGAGAAGCCCCTGTTTTGGAGAAATCTGCATAAACGTAAATCCTTTATCAGAAATGAAGCTGCAAAAACAGGCGGCCTTAAAACTGCATTTAGTTTTCCGGTAAAAGATACGAATGGAGTGATGGGTGTTCTTATTCTTGGCCTGGATACAGATATTAAAAAGGAGCGTTATGATGTACCGCTTTTTAAGGAGCTGGCAAATCAGTTGGCCTCAGAAATCAACAGAAAACAATTGGAGGAAGAACTTTTCAGGATATTCAGTTCAGCGCCGGATGTGATTTGTGTTGCCGGGCTTGATGGATATTATAAAAAAGTTAATCCCGCGATGAGTGAACTGTTGGGTTATTCAGAAAAAGAGCTGTTGAATACACCTATCATCGATTTTGTACATCCGCTGGATAAACAGAAAACAGAAGATGAGTTTGAGGCTTTGAACCGGGGAGAGGGAAATTATTATTTTGAAAATCGCCACATTACAAAATCAGGTCAGGTGATCTGGCTGTCGTGGACAACCAAACCATTTTATAATGAAGGAATTACCTATAGCGTAGCCAAAGATGTAACTGAACAAAAAGAGCTCGAAGATCTGCTGGAACAGGCAAACCGCCTTGCCAGAATTGGAAGCTGGGAAGTGGATTTAATAAAAAATGAAGTGTATTGGTCTGATATAACCCGGCAGATCCATGAGGAAGAGCCCGGCTATGAGCTCACTCTGGATGACGGCATCAGCTATTATAAAGAGGGAGAGCCCAGAGAGCGAATTGAACAGGCTGTTGAAGAGGCCATGAAACAGGGTACTCCGTGGGACCTTGAACTGCCCATTATTACGGCCAAAGG
>JBBDSB010000090.1:0-11267 GCA_040905205.1 Cyclobacteriaceae bacterium | reverse complement strand
AATATCGCTGACCCTTTCTCTCAAAGGAGAAATATTTATGACAATTGTGCTTAATCTAAAATACAAATCCACTCTGAATCTGCCTTCTTGAACAAGTTTTTCAAGATTTTGGTTGGATGCGCAAAGGATTCTTACATCTACGGGAATATGTTTTTGGCCACCCAAAGTGATGATTTCACCCTGTTGGATTACCCTTAACAAAGCTGCCTGCGCATGGGGACTTAGATCGGCAATTTCATCCAGGAATAAAGTGCCCTTGTGGGCGAGTTCGAATTTCCCCTGTTTTCTGTATACAGCCCCGGTAAAAGCCCCCTTTTCATAACCAAAAAATTCACTCTCCACCAATGTATCCGGAATAGCACCACAATTAACAGTGATGAAAGGATGGCTTTTCCTTGGACTGAGTAAATGCATCTGGGTCGCCACCAATTCTTTTCCAGTTCCTGATTCCCCATCTATACAGACATTCACATCATAAGGAGCTACCTTTAGAATCAGGTCAAATAATTTTTGCATAGGAGGTGAAGAGCCTATCAGGTTACCAAACTTGGATGGTGGGTTAATGGCTGATTTTTAGGGATTACCAATCGGTTTGGAGGGATATCAGCGAACCTAGTGCCACAATCAACCCCGACTATCTAGCTCATACCGTTTCTCTTACAAACGGAAACAAATTAACGGGGATGATTTCCTATAAAAAAGATTCCATTGTCATTCGGAATATTTCAGGAACTTCCCAGGCTGTAAATCAAATGGATGTAGATGCCACCAGCCCCCTATCGGTTTCTCTAATGCCATCCGGGTTGGACAAGATGCTAGGGGAACAAAAGATGAAAGATTTAATGAACTATCTGCTTACCTCCATCCATCCTGCTGAGATACAATATCCTTTCCTACCGCCCATGAAAAATGCTTCCGAGGTAAATGCAGTTTTAAGCAACAGGGCCCAAGTACCGGACACCAAACAAAGCAAAGACCCTATGAATATATTGTGGGTATCCGGGCCTAAGGACCATGGTCCCGATGAGCATGATTACCCGCTTCAACAGGAAAGATGGACAAAATTAATTTCCTTAGAAGACAATGTATCCATCACCAATGTATCTCAATGGCCCAGCTCTGATCAGTTTAAAAATTCAGATGTAATAGTATTTTACTGGAATTTTCCGGGATTCAATGAGGAGCATGGGAAGCAACTGGATTCCTTTCTTCAAAGAGGTGGCGGATTGGTATACCTTCATTATGCGGTGGATGCCACCGAAAATCCAAAGGCCCTGGCAGACAGGATTGGGTTGGTGTGGCAAGGGGGAGTCTCAAAATTCAGGCATGGAGAGGTGGAACTTAAAATAACAGAAAATGACCATCCAATTACGCAAGGTTTTAACAGGGTGATTTTTCATGATGAATCCTATTGGCAATTGGTAGAGGGAGCAAAAAACATAAATGTACTGGCAACTGCGGAAGAAGAGGGTAAGGAAATACCCATGCTCTGGACCACTACGGAAGGGAAAGGAAGGGTATTCGTTTCCATTTTAGGGCATTATAACTGGACCTTTGATGATCCCCTATTTAGAATTTTATTATTGCGGGGAATCGCATGGACAGGAAATCAATCCAATCACCGCTTCGAAGATATTGTCACTATAGGTGCAAGAGTAAGTAAATAGAATTTCAGTGAAAGGTAAAGGCAAAATGAAAAGATATCCCGGTTAATAACCCAAAATAATGAACCCATGAAAAATAGCTACAAATTTAAGACAATTCTTATCATGACACTAAGTTTCCTTTTCCACGGGGTACTTGCAAAGAGTACGGAAAGTGGTGCCCTAACGGCTGAAAGTATGTTTGATAGATTGGTAAGCGGTACTGTAAGCTCCCGGGAAGGGGAGCATTTACCTGGAGTAAATATATTGGTCAAAGGCTCTGTAAAAGGTACGGTAACTGACATTGATGGGAATTATTCCATTACAGTACCGGACCAGGGAGCAACATTGATTTTTTCTTCAATAGGATACCACACCAAGGAAGTAATGGTAAATGACCAGTCTGTACTAAATATAACTTTGGAGGAGGACATAAAGGGTTTGAGTGAATTTGTGGTTATTGGGTATGGCACAATGGACAGGGCCAATGTCACCACTGCCATCGGTTCGGTGAATTCCGAAGAATTGCTTGAAAGACCAACGTCCATCAATTTAGGACAGGCTTTGGCAGGCAAAGTTGCCGGTGTAAATGTGATGACCAATTCAGGAAAGCCAGGTGGCGCCCCCGCAATAAAAATCAGAGGGGTTGGTTCCATCAATACTTCCAGTAATCCCTTATATGTAATAGATGGGATAGTAGGTGCCGACCCCACCATTATTGATCCCAACATAGTTGAATCTATAAATATCCTTAAAGACGCCTCGTCTTCAGCGATTTATGGTGCCCGTGGGGCCAATGGTGTTGTGGTCATCACCACCAAAAGAGGTAAGGTCGGAGCTTCTGAAATTAGCTATAACAGCTCCATTAACTTTGGAATATTACAGAGGGAGGTGGATCTGCTTGACGCGGCAGGAGCGGCTGAAATGTTTCGCCGACAATATGACTATCCATTCAGGACCAATCCAGATATCCCCCGACCAGCTCCACATTTACCAGGTGGTGCAGATTTTCCCAGAAAAAGTGACTTGTTCAACCCTGATGGGTCCCCTATTTACAATACAAATTGGCAAAAGGCATCTACCAGACAGGCGGTTTCGCATAATCATTCGCTCACTTTTTCAGGTGGAAAGGAAGATTTAAGTGTAATGGGAAATGTTTCTTACCGAAATAATGAGGGAATTATGCTCAATAGTTATGATAAAAGACTAAATGCATATATCAACTTAAATTGGCAGATAAAACCCTGGTTTCATTTACAAGGAAGTTTAAATACCGGTGCCAATCAGGGAAATAATGTGGATTTAAACCCGCTAAGTTCCACAGCTCTGCGAAAAATGTATGAAATGCTGCCTTTTCTTCCTGTTCAATATCCTGATGGTACTTATTCCAGACAAGGAGATTATTTGGGTGCGGAGGATTCTGAAAACCCTGTAAGGCTATTAAACGAAATTGAAAATGTGGTGGGTAGAACTTATTCCCTTGCCAATATAGTGGGAACATTTCAATTAAGCGATCATTTCGAATTTGTTACAACAATTGGTGCGCAGACCACAGCAGGATATGATTTTTATTATGCAGGAAGGCTTAGAGGTGTTTCAGAGAATCAGTTTGGACAGGCTAGACGCAGCCACTCCCATTCAGCCAACTGGACCAATGAAAATTACCTGAACTATCATGCCAATTTCGGAAACCATCATTTGGATGCTACCGGTGGTGTAAGCTGGTATTTTAGCAGAACAACCTCTACTATGGCAGCAGCACATAATTTTTTTGATGACTATTACGGGTTCAATAGCCTACAGGCTGGTTCCAATCCAAGGCCTCCATCATCCACCCCTTTGGGTAACCAATGGAATTCTGTTTTCTCAAGGATTAATTATCAGTATGACAACCGTTTTATGCTAGGTGCATCATTTAGGGTTGACGGAGCCTCCCGATTTGGGGCCAATAATAAATACGGGAATTTCCCCTCTTTTTCAGCTGGTTGGAACATTTCCAACATAAGGTTTTTTGCCAATCTCAAAGGGACTGTCAACAACCTAAAATTAAGAACGAGTTACGGAGTGGTTGGGAATGCAGAAATTGGTGATTTCGCCACCCTTGCCAGGCTTACCACTGCTTTAACAACCTTTAATAAACAGCCTGTCACCGGGGTGACCTTAGGGGCTTTGGCCAACCAGGACCTATCCTGGGAATAAATGTAGAAAATGCATTATTGTTTACAAAATATTCCGGTATGGACCCCGAATATACCTCTTTGGGATCCCAACTGGAACAGGGTGTTGATATTTACCAATACCCAAAACCCAGAACCATATCCTTAAATTTAAGCGTCAATTTTTAAAAATCCATTCATAACCTAATATTGAATAGCAATGAAACGATTAATCATATTATCCGTCATTATAGCATTTTGCTTTTCTTCATGTGAAGGTTTTCTTGAAGAGGAACCGGTAGGACTTTTAACTACAAACCAGTTTTTTAATACACCCAATCAGATTCAGACCGCTGTTGATGGTGCCTACACAGGCATGGCACGTCCTTTTACCTCGGTATTTCTTGGATTGCCCATTTCCGAATTTCTGTCATTCTCAGCCCTGCCGGGGTTCAGTACAAATCCTTTTGGAACGGGACCAGATGAGTCTTCTTTTGTCCGGCTTGATCCCATAGATCCAGGAAATGGTTATCTCAACCATGCCTTCAACACTGTTTATGTTCCAATGGAAAATAGAGGAGAACATATATTAATGATCCAAAGGCAGTCTAATGTAGCTAACAGTGAAATGCATAATGCCGTACTCCCACCCGCTATTCCTTCGGCAGGCAATATTTTTGAAAGTTCCTTGCTTCCTTCCATTGAATTTTATAATTCTTATTTGGCAGGTGACAGAAGAACTGAAGACGGGGCTTATTTTTATGAATATGCTCCTGGTAGCATCACTACTTACAAATATTGGGACGAACTTGCGGCTGCAACACCACCATCGGGGGCAAATATTCCCATTTTCAGGTATGCAGATCTATTGCTCATTTGCGCCGAAGCCAAAGCCAATGTTGATGGAGGGGCAACTTCCGATCCAACAGCTATTGAAGCCTATTTCCAGGTTAGAAACCGTGCTTTTCCAAATGAACCCATCTCAGCATCCATTTCGGTGGATGAAATTTTAAAGGAACGCATTTGGGAGCTTTCCTTCGAATATCTCATCACATGGTTTGATTTACAACGGACAAGAAAAACCCTGGATGTTCAAAGCGGGGAAATGGTAAACCTGATTGGTCACCAGGCCACTACTCATTTAAGGGCTTTCGCCGAAACGGATTTGTTACTGCCCATGCCAAATGAACAGGTGAATCTAAACCCGAGATTAGCTGAACCTGCCCCATGAGGCGAAAATTCAATTAAAAATCAGAATAACCTTCTCAATATTATTAAAATAAAAGGCATACAATAAAAAATGAAATACCCTGTAGATATTTTCCCATTCCTGATTTTATTCTTCACTATTTGGTTGATTTCCTGTAGTAACTCAACCACCAATAGGGAATCAGTGCCAAATATAAATATTGATTCCCTAGATTTTACAGTAAAAGAAGCAACAGAGTGGACCGACATGTTCAACAGGACCTCTGGTTGGTTTGGTGCTGATGGCATCTTTGCCATTCCACTAAACGGAAAAGAGAACGTAACTTCAGGTTCTGAAACCGAAGCCGTGCTCATCTTCAGTGATACCATGATTGGCCAGATTGAAGACGATAAACTTCAACCTGGCCAGGTTATGGTAAACAATTCCGTTGCCTATTTAAAGGGTAGTGATCCAAATGAAGATCATATCAGTTTTCATTGGGATGAAAATGGGGAGGGAAAACCGGTGTCATTTTTTACCCCCAAAACCCCTTCTTCCGAAAAGGGCGATTATTACTGGTTAGGTGATGGATATCTAAATACGGAATTGGACAATACCATATATATATTTGCTTACAGGATGAGAAATATGGATAAAACCGAGGATTGGTCATTCAAAGAAATGGGAACCAATCTGATCGCCCTTCCCGAAGGGAGCAGGCCACCATTTCCTAACCAAAGACAATTGGAGACCCCTCTCAGATTTGAAGATGGCGGTTTTGGGGCAGGCATTTTTGTCAACACGGAAAAAGCCGGGGCTCCGGATCCCGATGGATATATTTATACCTATGGGGTAAGGGGGAAAGAAAAAAATTTAATGGTGGCAAGGGTATTGCCGGTGGATTTTGAAAACTTCAGTGAATGGCGGTTTTGGGACGGAAAAGATTGGAATGCAGACATGGAAAAAGTTGCTTATGTAGCCGAAAATGTTTCCAATGAATTAAGTGTTTCTGCGCTTCCTGATGGAAGATACGCCCTGGTGTTCACTATAAACGGAATCAATCCCATTATAGGATTACGACTTGGCAGGACTCCCTATGGTCCATTTGGACCTGTAATCAACATTTGGGAATCCACCGAAATGCAGCGGAAGAATTATATTACCTATAATGCCAAAGCACATCCCAATTTATCGGCCCCGGGCGAGTTGCTTATAAGTTATAATGTCAATGCCTTTAATTTCAGTAATGAAATTCAGGCCAATCCCAACCTTTACCGCCCGAGGTTTATAAAACTATCCGTTAAGCCATAAATCCAATTTTCAATTTATACCTAAGAGTTTCAAAACAGTTGGAGTTCAGGGATTGCCCATCGGTTAAAATCAAAATCTGGAATGATTCGGGATGTTTTCCAATATTTAGGTAGGGAGTAATTACCTAAATTGTGTTTAAATTCCGTCAAATCAAAATATATCATCATGGAAACTAAAAAACAATTTAGTGACTGTTATCCTTAACCGTCAGGCAAAGGAGTATCTGCTCGGATTGGTCTCATTTCTGTAAGCAAAGGCATATACACCCATGACCATCCGCAACTATGTCAATATCCCTTTTAGATTAGAATGCTCGAAAAGTGTGGAAAGGACATCTTCAAGTGCCCCTGTTGCGAAAAAGGAAGGATAACAGTCGTATTCGACACCAGGGACAGGGCGAACCGCAGACCAAAACCCATCATTAAAATGCCGGCCCCCTCATGGTGCCCAACAGGAACGGGGAAAACACAGGCCCGGTCCAGGACATGCCCAAATATTACCGAGCCGGAAATCGGGGTAAGGGGATTTATGTTCTAAACCCAAAAACAATTATCAGAATGCCACAAAAATCAACACCAACAATGTATGTAAAACCCAAACCATCCCACTGTTCCACCTAGCAACCGTTTCACCCTGCGGATGTCAGTCAACCCGCATACCTGAAGGCAGGCAACCACTTGCAAAAAGCCCTGATAGATGAATGCATCAATCTGGTTTTTTTTCAGGGCCTTTCCCTAGTGGTCTAAATATTAGTAGTTGGGAGATTTCAATTTTTGTTAAGTCATTGATATTATAAATTTTCATCGTTGATTTATTTTATCCTGTAACTCACATTGCGTCCGCTTCCTTGTTTTACAATCAATCCTTTATTGAGCAACTCCGGCAAAATACGTTTTACGGTTGGTGCAGGTATCGCCAATTTTTTGGCAATTTCACCCGACTGAATGTTCGGACGGTTTTGAATAATCGTAAAAATTAATTTTTCCTTTGGCGAAAGCTGTGTTTCCAAACCACTTTTATGCAATTTCGTCATTAGTTGTGATTGAATACTTGACAAGCAACTCAAAAAGAACTGTATCCAAACAGTTACATCTTCGTTGGGTCGTTGTGCCTGACAACTTCTTAGAACCTGATAATATTCGTTTTTTCGGTTTTCAATTTCGTGCTCAAAACTCACGAATTGGATCCATTTATATCCGTTTTTGAGCAACAAAAACGTTGAAATCAAACGACTTAACCTGCCGTTTCCGTCTTGGAAAGGGTGAACGCTCAAAAAATCATAGACAAAAGATGCTACCTTGATTAATGGGTGCACTTCCGTTTCGGAATTATACCAATTGAGCAAAGCCCTTATGGCGTCTTCAGTGGCAAATCCCGCTTCTGTGGTTTGAAAAATGATCTGTCGTGTTCCATCAGGAAATGAAGCTTCAACTGCGTTGCTATGCTGCTTATAATCACCTTTATGCCATTGGTCTTTGGCACTGTATTTCATCAAACTATTGTGTAAACTTTTAATATGACTTTCGGAAAGACTGATTTTTTCGTAAGATTCAGAAATCAAATCCATTACTTCAAAATAACCGACTACTTCCTGCGAATCTCTGTCGGAAAGTTTTGTAATGTCAATTTTTTGAAGCAACACATCAACCTCTTCATCGCTCATTTTGTTGCCTTCAATGCGGTTTGAAGCTCCTACGCTTCGAACGGTAGCAATGCTTTTCAACTCTTTGAGGCTTTGTCCTTCTTTTCGTTCAATGGCTGTCCATTTTGCATCAAAACGGTCGATTTCACTTATTAAATTAATCATTTTCCAATCAATATTCAGTTTAAAATTATATACTTCGTTGCCCATTTTGATACGATTTGATACGCAAATATACGATTACGATTTGAAACTGAAAATATAAAATGATACGATTTGATACGTTTATATTTGTTTATGATACGAAAAATGTCAACATTTTCATTTGTGGGATGGTTTTGTTACAAGTTCATCACGTCTTGCTACTAACGCAATGTGTATTAAATGTAATCTAAAAAAATAACTAATGTTTTAATGGTTTCTGTTACAGTTAAAACATAGTTGAAAACCTTGTCCTGATTTTTCAGGGAAGCTTTCCCGCACTTATGGATGTTTTTGTCTTCGATCAATGTTTCCGTTACTTTCTTCTGCAAGAACATTCGTAGTGCTTATCTACATATTCAATTGATTCTATGCAGAGTCCTTTTAATGTTGAAATGTTGATGTCGGAAAGTTTTTTAGCATAGATGCAGGCTTTGCTCATTTTGAATTTACCAAGGTCTGGTAAAAGTTTTTTGCTTTTCTCTGTCGCAGAAAAAACGTAGAGCGAAAATGCTGCTCTTCTTGGAGAAAATCCAAGAATCGGTGCATCTCCTTCATGTCCGCTTGCATATTTGTAATGATAGTTGCCGAACCCAATAATTGTCGGTCCCCACATTTTGGGTTCAAATCCAGACCATTCCTTCATTAGCTCTATCAAGTGATAACTGTCCGCTTTCTTTTGTTCATTGTCAATGTATAAGTTTACGAAGTCTGTAACGTCAATACCTGTGTAAGTTGTCTTGGTTTTTGCCACCATATTTCCAAATTTGATTTATTCTCGCAAACAAAATATGAAAGAAAGATAAAATAATATCAATGCACTTACACAATCCCCCCGGAATCAATCCCACAGACCTTTATCCTCGAGTTATGACAAAAGATATCCAGTTATTCATCCCTATGATGGTCCTCCTCAGGATCTAAAGATGACCAACTTCACTCTTGCGCGGCCTTAAAAATGGCATCTAGCAAACTTCCCTCCTCCTTGGTATCATTGCCCAGTTCCCAGAACATAATTCCTCCCAGCCCTTTGTCCATGGCATATTTAGTTTTTTGCCTTACTGAAACCGTATCATCATAGGAAACCATAAGGCTGTCTTCGGAATGATACATATAAGGTGCTTTGGCAATGGCATCCCAATAGCGATGAAAGCTGCTGTCTGTTTCGTACCTTTCCCGAATTTGATGATAGGCCATCCACCCAATATGGATTCCACCACTACGCTGATACAATCCATTGTTTTCTGGAGGAACGCTTTTCCAGACCCTCCCGTAGAAAGCACTCCCAATCACTATTTGTTTGGGATCAACACCCTCCCCGATCAGGAAGTCCACGATTTTTTGAGCTGAACGGGGATTGGGATCCCGATTGGCTCCAATCTGGTACAAGCTATCCAGGTAATCATGAAACGGGGTACCCAGAATGTCTTCACTTTTCACTTCTCCCAATGGGCTGTGGTGTCCCGTATATTCAGACACACCGGATACCTGGTCATAGGTCATTACATTGGTGTAATCGGCATATTTCATTACCTCATTCAATTCTATATGCTCATAGTAGCGCTTCCAGCCGGCGGAGGCAAAAGTCAGTAATTTGGGTGTGTCAAAATTGTCCAGCATCTCCCTCAAGCCTTTCATCAGTGCGGTGAAATTTTGCGTATCTTCTTTACGGGCCTTTGTGCCAGCACCTGATATTCCTGGATACTCCCAATCCATATCCATACCGTCGAGCTCATACTCGGCTATAAAATCGGAAGCGCTATTGATAAATTTTGAACGACCTTCGTCTGTCAGCGCCATATCTGAAAATCCATCAGCACCCCAACCTCCACAGGCGATCATAACTTTAAGATCGGGATTGCGTTCTTTTTGCCTGACAAGTGCCTTCAACTTTGGCCCCGCCACTTCCGGATTTCTGAATTTCATTTCCCCATCGATTACATTGGTAAATGAGTAGATGATATGGGTAAGCTTTTCGACGGGTAGTTCATCGGGCTTGTACGCTTTCTCCGGCACGTAATAGGCCATAATCACTGGTTTGCCTGATGCCGATTCAGATGTTGGAGATTCTTCAGACTTTCTGTTTGATGGTTGGGAACAACTAATAACAACAATGAGAAAGATACGGGATAGAATTGCGTTTTTCCAGTTCAATAGGATTTTCTTTAGGCTTGAGCGATCAAGGGGTGGTTAATAGTTGTTATAATTTTCTAACAGCTAAAAAACCAATTTTTTCATTAATGTGAAAACAATACCAAATAAATATTAAAAATCCACAAAGGGTATTCTGTTTGTACCCGGTCAAAAACAGGACATTCCAAGATAGAGACCACCATGATCTACCTGCACCTGACCAAGCAGCGAAGGGAAAAGCTGGTTTCGCCTCTTAACATCATGGGCTATGTCAGCTGAGGTCTCCTTCCAGAGCCTGTTCAGACATCCGTCCATCCAAAGATTCAACCCCTACAGCAAAGCCGTCTTTGCCGACCTTCCCGCATGCCATACCGCAGCCAAAGGATACCATATCACGGAGTGCGACCTGGACGGCAGCGGAAACAGGGCACTTCGATACCACGGCTGCGGAAACAGGCACTGCCCAAATTGTGGCAGCATGAAAAGGGATGTTTGGATAGAGGGCAGGATGGACGAACTCCTGCCAACTGTTTATTATCACATTGTGTTCACTTTGCCACATGAACTCAATCCGGTCATCATGGGAAACAGAAACGGGTTATTTGACACCCTCTTCCACGCTGCTTCGCAGACCCTTCTCAGGCATGCGAAGATGCCGGAGTATCTCGAGGCGGAACCGGGTATTACCATGGTCCTGCATATCCCGATACGCTACGCTATCAGCCTAAAAATTAAAAATTGTACTATTCCACTTGCTTTAATCTTAGAATACGGGACAGGCTCTGGGGTCAGGATCTTTCCTTCCATCCGCATAGCCTGTCCCGCCCCGCAGGATCCACTGCATCGTCAGTGCAGGCGGGACGGACGGTAGTCGGTGGGTAGTGGCAAAACGCAAAAACAACCGCTTCCTATTCCCAGAGAAAAGCATGGCCAAAATGTTCAAGGCCATATTCATGGATGTCCTCGAAAAGGACCGTTACATCAATTGGAAT
>JBBDSB010000089.1:0-1857 GCA_040905205.1 Cyclobacteriaceae bacterium | reverse complement strand
TAATTAGAAGGAATCAGTCAACAACCTACTTGAACGACAAACGAAAATAAATTTTATTTAGGATTAACCGCTCACACAGTGAAAAATATTTGGGAGAAGACAGTTTTGCGTTTCCCCACAATAAGCCTATCTTTGAATGATATTTTAATAAAGGATAAACCCTAACTATTAGGGTTTATACCGAATCGAAACATAATGGCAAGAGGTACGTACATTTCTGAAAATCTAACTCAATTGCAAATAGATATGATGCTCCTGTTGGATGAGTATGAAATGGATATATTCACGTTACAGGAGTTAAAAGAATTGTCCTCCGACCAATTTGACGACATTAATGAACTGGTTGAAAACCTGGTAGATAAAAAAATCCTTTCCCGCATTGAACGTGGGAAATATTGCCGTTCAAACTTTCGGGATGAAAAAGTTATCGGCACACGATTGGTTGAAGACGGTGCTGTAGCTTATTGGTCGGCATTAAACCTGCATGGGCTTACTGAGCAGTTTCCCAATTCCGTATTCATTCAAACAACCAAGGTAAAACCTCGGAAAGAAGTTTTCGGTGTAAGCTATCAATTCGTAAAGATTGCTCCGGTGAAAAGAACAGGAATCATCAAAGAAGGCTATGGAAACCACAGCTACGCAATTACGGATATAGAAAAAACGATCGTGGATTGCTTTGACCTGCCCCAACATTCGGGTGGATATGCCGAATTGATTCGGGCTTTTGATTCAGCCAAACTCTCTTCAGAGAAAATGATTGAATACTGCCGGGCAATAAATAACCTGGCTGCCACCAAACGTATGGGCTACCTGGCAGAACTTCTGGATAAAAAAGGCCTGAAATCCTTCATCCGTTTTATCAAAGACCAGCTAACCCAAACCTACAACCCCATGGATCCATTGGGAGCAAACGAAGGGAACCATCATGGTGAGTGGAAGCTAAAACTAAATATTTCAGCATCGGAGATTTTGGATATTGTCAATAAACAATACTGATGATTTTAAAAAGGGAGATTGAAAAGATTGCGGAGCAAAAAGGGGTGGCCAAAACCACAATCGATAAAGATTGGGTATTGGGACATTTTGTGGATGCGATATTTTCTATTTCTGAATGTCGTAATAAACTCATCTTCAAAGGGGGAACCTGTTTAAGGAAATGCTACTTCGAAGACTTTAGGTTTTCTGAAGATTTGGATTATACGGCTGTTGACCCAGCTTTTGTTCTGGATAAAAAACTGTTGGATAAGATTGTGAAATTGGTAACTGAGCGAACAGAAATACCGCTTTATGTTCAGGAACTTAAGCAACTGAAGTTTAAGGATAAGCCAACCGGATTTGCCGCCAATGTCAAGTTCTGGGGAGCTGATCATCCAAGGAACCAGGCACCTGCTCCTCCCCAACGGTGGCAGACTTCTATCAAAATTGAGGTCATACTCTATGAAGAAATGATCTTTGCTACAGCAAACCGGAAAGTACATCATGATTATAGTGACCAGTTGTCCGAAGCCGCTCAGTCTGTGCCTTGCTACACCTTACAGGAGGTACTGGCTGAAAAGCTTAGGGCATTGATCCAACGTTCCTACACCGCACCTCGTGACTTTTACGACATCTGGTATTTGTCTCAGAATGTGACTGAACTCAACTGGCCCGAGATCGTGGAAGCATTTCACCAAAAGATGAAATTTAAGGGATTGGAATTTACAGGTATCCATCAAATGATTAATGAGGAGAACGACAAACGGCTGCAAGCCGCATGGAAGAATAGTTTGGGGCATCAGGTGCAAAAGGAACATTTGAATACCTATGAAGAAACCAGAGCGGTTCTTCATCAATTATTGACAGCAATTTTAAATTAAT
>JBBDSB010000088.1:0-1867 GCA_040905205.1 Cyclobacteriaceae bacterium | reverse complement strand
TGCGAGATTCCATATGGCCGCTAAAAGACAATTATAAACATATGAAATGTACCAAGGTTAAATTGCCAAAACATACCCAAAATTAACCGAAATGGAATTAAAAAAAATTGACAATCTCTGGCATTTTTTTGCTACGCAAAACCAACTTTTCTTGAAAAAAACTGTGGATTCTAAAGTAAAATATTGCTTTAATAAAAACCAGATCAATGTATGCCACAGTTTCAATCCTAAATTTATAGAACAATCCAGCCTAATCATTACTCCAATTGGATTCGAAATGGGCATGGAACACTATGCCTCAAGCAAAAAAAAGTTTGGATGTAAAACACCCACAATGAAATTGCATCAAAAGCTTTTTTTTCCAAAAGAACTGCTAAAACTCAATGCCAGCTATACCCTTTACGTGGAAAAAGATCGTTTTAAAAATTTTAAAATTATCTTGGAACCTTTTCACCCAAAAAACATAAAAGAAATTCTTCATCCTGTCAATTTAATCACTGAAATCTTGTGGGGATTCCGGTTTTTTTCTGAAGTCGTTAAAAACTAGTCGGAAAAGGTTTGGAAGACAGAAAAACAACCTGGATTTTTCCAAACCTGAAAACAGGATAACTTTGTAAAAACCAAACAAAAACCATATGGATACACCACCCAATTTTCCTACATTGACCATGCCCCACCGGGGTATTTTATTACTTGCTGGAATTTATACGATAGTGTGGGGGGCATTTTTTAGGTGGTTTGGGATGGCGGCGCTTACCTGGCTGTCCATGCAGGAGGGTTTCACTTTAGATTCAACCACCTTTTATTATGGTACCCTGGGTATGGTTTCCGGTCTTTTGATATTCTTATCCGCATTTTATCCCCTGACTTTGATTTACTTAATGGGAATAGGCGGTTTAGGAAAGTTGATGGGTAGTTTTTGGTTCGTTTTTACCTACTTGGAGGAATTGGGTTGGAATAAACGATCTGCTTTCCACTTGATTTTCAATGAAGCTATTTGGCTTATTCCATTGGCCTTTATTTTTTATAGGGCCTGGGAAGTAAAAAAATTCCTAAAAAAGGAAAAGAGCCCTCCAGATCAATAAGGGCTCTTTATCCATTTTTATTAATATTTTAGAAAGGATAATTACAAGACTAAAATTAATACCAAAAGGATGATGATAATGGCACCGACTGAAAGGTAAACCCCTCCACCCGACGCTTTAGCTTCTTTATTGATATCCCTTAATTCCTTTCTGACTTCTTTACGCTCCTCCCGGTCCATTTGCGTAAAATCCATAGCTTTAATTTCCGAAATCCGGGCATCCAGTTCTTCTATCTTAGCTTCATCTTCCGGACTTAGTTCCGGTTTTTCTTTGTCCTTTTTTTCAGCTTTGGCCATGGCCATAGGCGCCACAGAGGTAAACAACATTATCAAAGCTAAAAAGTATGCTACTTTTTTCATGTTAATTAAGTTTAGTGTTGAACATAGAAATTAAATAATTTATAAACTTATAAAAGGTGATCTGAATTGTTAATACCAATAACCTTACCAAAAAACGGAAAAGGGCAGGAATCCAGGCCAAATACTCCAAAAACATTCCATAAATATCCCTTTGTGTCCCTTGCGTCGGCAGACAGGGAATCTCGCACCTGTCTGCCGACAGGCAGGTGCTTGATAATCATCCCTCTGTGTGTCGCCTCCGTCATGCTCGATTTCATGTGATCAAAAAAGCCGGAACCAATTAGGTTCCGGCTTTTTTGTCTATTAGGCATTCAAATTAAAAAACGTACCGAACACCCAGCTGTATCTGGTAGGGCGTGCCACTGGCAAGTCCTCTTCCCACATTTTCGTTGACACGGTATTCAAATTGTTGGGATTCCTGAT
>JBBDSB010000087.1:7769-11424 GCA_040905205.1 Cyclobacteriaceae bacterium | reverse complement strand
GTTTCTTTATCTGAACCATCATTATCATTCCAAATCAGCAATAAATCATTGGTGGAAGGAATTCTTTTTAGGGAGGCGGGGGATCTTGGTGAAGCAATATTGGAAGGTTCCACCTTCTTCCAGGAAAGTCCCTGATTTTTGGATTCACTTAAATACTGCACTCCGGTATCTGTTCTCAGCCACATTTTTATTCTTCCATTTTTCAATAAAACCACTCCGGGTTCCTGTAAAACCACCCCCTCGGGATTGGGCACTTCTTCACTGCTCAACCAGGTTTTCCCATTATCATCTGAAAAATAACAGAAAATTTTTCCCTTCATATTAAAATCAGAACCCTTGGTTTTATGCAAAGATACGGGTGCCAGTAGCCTGCCACTCTTGAGTTGAATAACCCTGTCATTGTTCAGAACGAAATAACCTTTCTTATCCTGGATGATTTTTACAGGAGCTGACCAGGTTTTTGCTTCATCTGTAGATATACGCATATATGGAATACAATCATCTACCGAATTTTTCCTGGCATAAAAAAGGGCAATAGAGCCATCTTGTAAGCGAAGAAATGAAGCCGACATGACGTTCATTCCCCCTTCATTTTCTATAATAACCTCATCTCTGTCAGTCCAGGTACTACCCCCATCTCTGGAATACCTCCCTGCCAAAAAGGCACTTTCGTGGTCTCCTGATCCGCTTTCAAATTTCGAATAAATAAACAATATTCTACCACCCATTAATTGAATAAAGCTCCCCTCACTGTTTCTAGGATTTTGTCCCTCTTTTCCGATGTGTAAAACTACCTCGGAAGGATCCAGCAATTCCTGGGAATATAATGTTTGACTTAATGTTATTAATACAACTATCGATAGAAGGAGTGAAAGCAATTTTTTCATAGGCCTTTCAAAATGTCTGAATACAAATTATTTTGATTTTTATTCAATAAAATCCTTTTCATTTAATTTTACCCTTAATCCTCCCTGCATGGTCGTAATCCACAATTCCCCCGGCTCAATTTCAAATACATAGGGGTAGGAAATCCTCCTCAAAGGGGGATTCATTGTTTTACTTTTATCAATTTTTGCAATAACTTTTGGACTGGTCCAGGATTTCCCCTCATCCTCTGAAAAAGAAACCGATAATTCATCTCTGTGGTTGCTGGAGGCCACTTCAGACCATTGGTTGTCGCCTCCGCTAAGTGGATATTCCGTACTTCCATCCGGAAACCTCCGGTTCCAGACCAGAAATAATCTTCCACTTTGAAGTCTTTTAAGCAGGCCCGGTGCGGAACTGGCTTCAATATTGGTGGGTCGGATGGTATGCCATGATTCCCCATCGTCATGGGAAAATGCCTCCCAAAATGTACCCCAGTTGGTCCGCATCAACAACCAGAGCTGGCCTTCAGCGAGCTGTTCTACGGTAGCTTCTGTCACGCCACTGTGATGACCAATTCCCCCAAGGTCGATAATGTTGGATCTCTTCCAGGTTTGCCCATCATTAGCCGATTTATAAGTAAGTACGGTATGGTGGCCCGGACTATTTCGCATCATCATCGAGGTGAAAACAACGTTCCCATGCTTTGTTTCAATCATGTCGCGGATGGCTCCTGTCCATTCATTGTGTAGCTTTTGTACATCTGTCCAGGTTTTGCCACCGTCCAGACTCCTGGCGGTATAGGTAGGAAGTTTCGCCCCAGGGGAATCGGATATTTCCTTTTGCCAGTTCCAGTTGTCCCTTTCTTTAAGATTCATAAATGCTAGAATAATGACCCCGCTCTTTGTTTTTAAAAGGGCTCTTTCATCAGATATAAGAAAATTGTCAGGTTTCTCAAAAACAGGAAATGAATCCCAGGTTTTTCCGTTGTCCTTACTTATTAAACAATCGGTGCCTTCCACTGTTAGAATTTCGCCGTTATCCAGTTTTACAAAAGGCCCCATTTTAAGTCCCTCTATTTCCTCCACTTTTTCAGGTACCAAAGCTCCTATGGAAATTGGTTTCCCATTATCCGAACTTAAAAAGGCGTCCTGGGCTATTGTCGGGAGGAAAATAATCGCCATAATCACCGTTATGGCTAGAAATTTTTGGATTTTGGACATGGCTACTTAATATTTAGAATATATCCCGGATTACTTACTGTTCATAACCCGGATTTTGGGTTATTTTGGAGTTGAGACTTAAGGTTTCCAAGGTTATCGGCCATACCTTTAAGAAGTTTTGTCCCGCCTTGTCCTGCAGGGAAGGAACCTTATCAAATGCTTGGTCAAATCGAATAAGATCCCACCATCTTTTCCCTTCAAAAGCCAACTCAAACAATCTTTCCTGTAAAATAGCTTCGTCGTTTTCAGATTGGGATCCATTAATAAATTCAAACGCAGGAAAATCATCTCCATAAGCCCTTTCTCTGACCATATTTATTTCAGAGGAAGGATCCTGACCAAGGGCATTTTTGGCTTCAGCTATAAGAAGTAATAATTCGGCATACCTGTAAATTACAATATCATCAAGAAACCTTCTAGTACCTCCTTCGGAATAGCCATTGCCCTTTAATACAATAGACGCGATGAAGGTATTGTCATCATCATTAGAGTAAATCTCAAGAAAACTTCCTGACTTCCTGCTGTCCTCCTCAGTAAATTGGTCTCTCATGGTAGCGGATGGTGCCCACCAATTGAATCCTCCCGGGGTTCCTATCGTTTCCAGCGTCTCCTCATCATACGTATCCCTAATATCCAAAGCATTTATATACATATCTGAGTACATGTTATTTGAGGCCTCAAAATCGTTGAAATGCACGGCAAGGATGATTTCCTGATTTCCCTTATTGTCAAAATCAAAAACCCTGGAAAAATTATCCAAAAGACCTAGATTTGCTGAATTTGCTTCATTTAAAGCACTTAAAGCAGTTGTAATATCGGCATCTCCTCCCCCCATTGTTTTTCCTGTCCATAAATAAACGTCCCCTTTCAAGGTGTTTGCGGCCGGTTTTGACCACATGGCACGCCCATTGGGAAATTCGTTATTTGGAAACAAATTTATGGCTTCATCCAAATCACTTTTTATCAGGTCAAATACTGCGGAAACCGCTACTCTTTCCTGAAAGGTGGTCTCTGCATCATAACCTTCCACAGGCTCGGTTACCAAAGGCACATCTCCCCAGGTTTTAGCCAGTACGAAATAAACAAATGCCCTCATGGAATAAGCCTGTGCCAACAAATCATTTTTCTTGTCTTCATTAGGAAAAGAAATATCCGGTACATTTCTTATCACAAGGTTGGCATAATTGATAATCCTGTAGGCTTGCAACCAGTCCAGGTCAGCATTTCCCTCGTTCATATCATTTTCAAAATATTTTATTCTGAAATCTGCATTTTGAAGGCCAAAGCCCATCACTTCACTTCGCGCCTCTCCCATATAATACAAAGACCTGGAGGCCATGTTTCTAAACTGGTTGTACATCCCTATTACACCTCCGGCAGCATCCTGTTCAGATTGCCAAAAAGAGTTGGCTCCTATAGAACTGATAGGTGCTAGTTCCAAAGGCTCAGTACAAGAATAATTAAGCAGGAATCCAACAATTCCAAGTAGGTAAATCTTTTTATTAACTAAATTTTTCATGACATTTTCTGTTTGATCAGGACTTAATTAAAGCGAGAGGTTGATACCT
>JBBDSB010000087.1:6243-7669 GCA_040905205.1 Cyclobacteriaceae bacterium | reverse complement strand
TTTCATGACATTTTCTGTTTGATCAGGACTTAATTAAAGCGAGAGGTTGATACCTAACATGATGTTACGGGGGACAGGAAAACGTCCTCTGTTAGCCCCTCCATCTTCCGGTGAAAGTCCACTAAAATTGGTGAAATAGTACAGGTTATTACCCGTAAGATTTACTCTGATCCCTTCAATTCCAATCTTTCGGTACCAATCTGCCATGTAACTGTAGCTTAAAGTAAGCTCTCTCAGGGCCAGGAAATCTCCTCTCTCATAATTTACAGAACTTCCTCTGCCATTATTGACATTTCTAGGATCACCTCTCCAATAGTTACTTTGAGCTACCTGGTCTGCCCAATAAAATTTAGGTACATCAGTCACATCCCCCTGATTTTCCCAGGACCTCAGGATATTTGAACTCATATTGGTATTTCCAACAAACTGACCATCCAGGTTTGCCCTTACGTAATTATATATGGTATGCCCGGTCGTATAGTCCATTCTTAAATAAAGATTGATCCCTTTGTAATTCAAATTATTTGTAAATCCACCAGTCCATTTGGGGAAGATATTTCCCATGTAAACCCTGTCCCTGGTATCAATCACACCATTATCATCCACATCTAGCCAATCAACATCACCTCCAAATCGAGTTCTGTCCGGTCCGGACATGATCATATCGGCCGGAGCTTCAGCTGCTGCCTGGTCTGTTGGGAAAATCCCTTGATATTGATACCCATACATTTCTCCAATTTGCCCGCCTTCCTGCAAACCACCTTTCCAGACATAATCTCCGATGGACTGGTCATATATTAATATTCCTCCAATCCTGTTGTTCTCGTTATCATTTTCAGGCAATTCCAATATTTTATTCTTTACAAAAGAAGTATTGAATCCAATATTCCACATCCAGTCTTTTGTTTCAAGGAGATTTAAATTGACCTCGAGCTCTACTCCGCTGTTTTCCAAACTTCCCAGATTCGTCAAAATACTGGTAAATCCCGTCAACTTCGGCATAGCCAGGGTGGTAATAAGATTAGAAGTTACTCGCTGATAATAATCAAAAAGCAAGGTGACTTTGCCTTCAAACAAACTTGCGTCAAAGCCGATATCAAAGGTTTTGGATTCTTCCCATTTAAGGTTTGGGTTGGCTATAGTGGTGTACTCTACCGCCGCATTTCCCTGATAAATAGACCCAACACTGTAAGCCCCCTGGGACTGAAAATCACCTAAATTACCAAGGTTTCCATTCAGTCCATAACTTGCCCTTAACTTGAACTTGTCAATAGCGGCAGGTTGATTCCAGAATGATTCGTTATGCAGGTTCCATCCGGCGGACACCCCGGGAAAGAATCCCCATTTGTAGGCAGAACCCAGGTTAGAAGCCCCGTCATACCTGGCGCTCATAGAAAATAGGTATTTATTGTCGAAATCATAGTTT
>JBBDSB010000087.1:0-6143 GCA_040905205.1 Cyclobacteriaceae bacterium | reverse complement strand
GAAGCAGAAGGCTCAAAACTCAGGCCCGGTGCAAGTTCCCAGTTGGCACCACCGCTCAGCGTCATTAGGGTTAAAGTATTGTCATTTATACTTCTGCTCAGGTGGTATGCCGGATTTCCTAAAGACCGATTGACTCCGGGAGATAATGTTCCATCTTCAAAAGTATATTTGGCAGTAGGAGGAGTGGCGATTGACCTTTCAAACAAGTTATTTTCGCTATACACCAAATTATCAGAAGATCTGGTGAAATTCAAGCCTCCAAATACAAAGAGTTTGTCGCTTACTTTCAACCTGCCATTCATATTGGCAGTAAATCTCTTGTAATTGGTGGTAATCGCTGTGCCATCCATGTCAGCGTAACCTACGCCGATATTAAAGGTCGCACTTTCTGATCCCCCAGATAGATTGAGGTAATGGTCATGCGTCACTGCTGTTCTGAACAAAACATCCTGCCAATCTACATTGTCAAAAATAATGGTCCTAGAGGGATCCACTGGGTCAGGCATGCTCTCCCAACCCTCATTTAGCTTATATTCATTTTCGGCTGTCAGATACTGTGTCGTGTATGCAGTATTATTGGTAAGGTCATTTCCTATGCCATAACCAAAAGCACCATTTAGCTGGGCAAGCCTTGTTGGAGATTTTATGCCTGTAGCCGCCACACCTAATCTTGAATAATAGATATAATCCCTAGCCGACAAAAGGTCGTATTTTTCTCTTAATTGGGATGTGCCAATGGTATATCTGTATGTCACCTTCGTAGCACCTGCCTTGCCACTTTTGGTTGTCAGGATCACTACCCCGTTGGAAGCACGAGACCCATAAATGGCCGTGGAAGCGGCATCTTTTAAGACTTGCATGGACTCGATATCCATAGGATTGATCCCTTCTATATCGTCTCTAATCACACCATCCACGACGTACAGTGGCTGCGCACCATTAGGGTTGTTAATAGAAGTTCCACCCCTGACAATTATCCGAGGGGCAGCTCCCGGCTGACCACTGAGGGTTTGTACCCTTACTCCGGAAACCGTACCTTGCAAAGCTGATGCTGCGTTACCCAATGGTACATTTTCAAGAACCTTTGTATCCAGCGTACTGACCGCCGTTGTCAGCTTTTCCCTGGATTGCTCTCCATAGCCCACCACTATGATTTCTTCCAAAGCCCCCACATCGGTGGAAAGACTCACATCAATGGTAGTTTGATTGCCCACCCTTATTTCTTCTGTGGCAAATCCTATGGCCGAAAACCGCAATACGGTATCATCACCTGGAACCGTCAGGGAGAAATTGCCATCCAAATCGGTCACCGCCCCGATGGTGGTGCCCACTACAATGATATTGACCCCGGGAATCGTAGCATCATCCTCTTCCGAGGTCACTGTTCCATTTACATTACGGGACTGTCCCCAGCTTTGTCCCAGTCCAATTAGCAGAACCAGGAAAGGGGTAAAAACCAGTCGTCTCAAGAAACCAGTACAATTTTTCTGCATATTTGTATTATTTATAATTATAAGGTATTAAAATAAAGACTTATTATATTATCATTAAGATATTTAACTTATAATTTATATGTATTATTTATTCAAATATAAACAATTATTAAATCCATCAAAACCTCTTTAATTATTTTTTTCAACCAAAGGAAGAAATGGTTATTTTTATGACCATTATCCTGTCCTAAATATTGAAAAATAGAGGTCATACATCATTAATAATGTCATAAGATCTGTATTTAAAGAATAAAGTATAACTATTACATGTTTTTCAGAATAATATTTTATTTTTTATCCATACCAATCGATTGTACCCATCTACTTGACCTTTCAGCAGCCTGTAGCCCTATCCTCAGGTAATTCAGGCCATTTTCGGGTTTTCTTCTCATCTTAATGATCTCGATCACCCTGTTATTTACCGACACCTCCAAATTATCATCGCCATTCCCGCCCAGGTCCCAGTTCAATTCGATTTTCGCATTTGAATTTCCCGTTATTTGCTTTTCAATTTCGTCCCTACTGACTTCAAATCTGAAAACGGCATTCCGGGATGCCAAACTGTCTGTAGGAATTGAAAAATGGTCCGTCAACGCCAAGGTCAGTGTATCAAAGTCTTGATTGGGGTACATTTCCACTTTTATGGTACCCTCAGCCGCCATAGGGAAATTCACGACCATTTCTCCACTTGAATGCGCTTTGGGATAATTTATTCCAGTAACCAAATTTTCATCCTCCAAAACCGGAATGCCATTACCCTTATCCAATTGACCCGAATTTTCAAATTCAATATGCTGAATTTTAGCCTCCAGCCAATCCGGATCAATTTCATATATTCCTTTTCCCTCCCCCTGACCTGTCACCAGGATAATATGGCCGTTTTCCATTTCTTCTGCTGAGGAATAGGCGGTACCCCTATCCCCCTTATTTTTTTCAAGGTCCGGTGACTGGGCCACTTCCCTAAATCCTTTCCAGGTCAGGCCATCATCGTTACTAATGGCACCGTGCAAAACTTCCCTTCCTCCCATAGCATAGGAACGGGGATTATCCCATCGCTGACAACTGTTCCAGAAAATAACCATTCTCCCATCATGTAAGCGCAACAGACAGGCAGGGGAGTCTGAGGAAATAAAATCAGTGGGCTCAGGATCCGTCCAGGCCTCCCCCTGGTCCCAGGAAACGGAATGAAATAATCTCCCGTGGGTCGTTCTAATCAGCATCCAGACCGACCCATCTTCCCTTTCAATAATTTCCGGCTCAATGGCTCCATACCTCGTTACCTTGCTGTTGTCAATTTCTATTTCAAGCCCATCGGACGAAGAGTCCCAGGTTAAGCCACCATCGTCAGAATACATGGTTTGAATGGCATTCCACCCAAAATCCTTTGAATTTCCAGGCGGTTTGGCTTCCCTTTCTGGCACAGCTTTTCCAAAAGTTAACAACAATCTTCCTGAACTGAGTTTTTGAAAACCCCGGATTGCACCTACATATCCATCAAAAATTTTAAAAGGGGTACCCCATTTACCGTGTACCCGCCTGTTCACCCATAGATCAAGGTGTCTTCCTTTATACCCCTGATCACCTGTCCCAAATTGATGAAACACACAAACGAGTTCCCCATTTTCAGATTTGACCATTTGTAAGGCATAATAAGCCTGGCCCGGTAATTGAAAAGCCGGTTTAGGCTCACTCCACCCAATATGGGTCTTTTGTATCACCATTATCCGATCAGCATTTCCTGGACGATTGATGTAAAATATTTTAATGGTATCATGGTCATTGATTACAATGGCCTCATTCGTGGGGGCACTACCGATCTTTACAGGAAAGGAGAAAAAACTTGTATCGTAGGCAGCTAAAGGCGGAAAGATCAGGGGTTCTTCGGCGGCTAGGTATTCTGTTTTTCCAACCCCATTATCAAATAATCCAGATGAACCTTTCAAAATCGGTATCAAAAAAGCCACAATGTAAATCAATATGGTCCCAATTTTCTGCATGATAGCGATAATTAAAATATGTGTTATTTATATCAATTTGGAAAATTATTTCTTAATATGCAAGCAGTAAAATACATTTATTATATCATGTATTTAAAATATTCCATTGTTTTTCAGCTACTTTTAAATCATTACTGAGAATTTTAAATGGATCCTAAAGAAAAATTAATTTAATATTACTTATTATATTTGCCCCTGTATTTAATTTAAAACAACTGTTTGTGAAGGCATTAAACGTTAAACCTAAGCCGGTAATCGACCAATCCCTATCTTTGGTGGATAAAGTGGAGCTGAACCTTAGGGAATATTTTACCGAAGCCAATTTACAACCCGGGGATTCCATCCCCAAGGAGGCTGAACTCGCCGAATCGATGGGTGTGAGCAGAACCGCTTTAAGAGAAGCTTTATCCAGGCTTAGAACGCTTGGCTTGATAGAATCCAAAAGAAACCGGGGTATTATATTAACACAACCCGATATTTTGGGAAGTTTTGAACGGGTGCTCAATCCCATGTTGCTGGACAGCGCCACGCTTCAAGATATTTTTGAATTGCGTCTTGTACTGGAAATGGGTATTGCTGACTTGCTTTTCATCAGGAAAACCAGGGAAAGTATCAGAAAATTAGAAATCTTAGTGGAAAAAGAAGAAAATACCCAGGATAGGTTTTTGAAGAACAGGTATGATGCCGAATTCCATTCCATGTTGTATGAAATTTCCGGAAACCAAACCATATTAAGGTTTCAAAAAATGTTACACCCTATATTTAACCTGGTACATAGCGGCCAAATCATCAGTAAAACAGAAGTGAAAAATGCCGTGATCCATAGAGATTTATTGAACGACCTAAAATTTGGTACACCCTCCACTTTCCGGGAAAAAATGAGTATACACCTGAAAGTGTATTTTGATAAAGTGGATGAATAATAAAAAAGGAAACAGCCTTAAACTGTTTCCTTTTTTATTATAAGGCAAAAATGTAATTACGGCTTCCAATCTTCAGCCCTTTGCCTGGATACGCCCAAACCATCTATTCCTAATTCTACCACATCACCCTCTTTGAGGTAAGTTGGTGGTTTGAGACCCATGCCCACACCTGCCGGTGTGCCGGTACTAATGATGTCTCCAGGAAGAAGGCTCATATACTGGCTGATATAGCTGACCAATTGCGGGACATTGAAAACCAGGTCGGAGGTAAAGCTATCCTGCATCATTTTGTCATTGACTTTTAACCAAAGTCGCAATTTGTGCGGATCTTTGATCTCATCCTTGCTGACCAGATAGGGGCCGAGAGGTGCGAATGTATCGCAACTTTTCCCTTTGACCCACTGTCCTCCTTGGTGCAGCTGGAAATCCCTTTCGCTGACGTCATTATGCAGGGTATAGCCAAATACATGGTCCATGGCCTTTTCTTCTGACACATAATTGGCCTTTTTGCCTATCACAATGGCCAACTCCACTTCCCAATCTGTGGCTTTGGAATTTTTTGGGATGATAATGGGGTCAAATGGTCCGGATAAGGATGAGGTGGCTTTCATGAACAAAACCGGTTGTTTCGGCACATCCATCCCACTTTCTTTGGCATGCATGGAATAATTCAATCCCACACAAATAATTTTGGAGGGTTGAAAAACCGGGGCCCCAAGCCTTTCATCGACAGCAATCTCCGGACAGGATGACGCATTACTATCCAACCATTTTCTGAATTTTTCCAGGTTCTGATCGCTGCCTAAAAAATCGGCAGACCAGTCTGTGCCAAAGGCACTGCAATCCAATCTTTTACCATTTTCTAATTCTACTCCAGGTTTTTCCCCACCTGCATTTCCAAATCTTATCAGTTTCATTTTTATCGATCGGTTTAAATTGATTACATTTTTAATTTGGTGAATCCTCCATCTACCAGGTAGTCTCCCCCGGTAAGAAATGAGGCCTCATCAGAAGCCAGGAAAAAAGCCATGTTCGCCACTTCCTCTGGCTCGGCCATCCTACCTATGGGTTGGGTGGCAGCAAGCTGGTCATACATTTCCTTTTCTTTTCCGGGATAGGTTTTGGCCAGGTAATCATCCACAAATGGGGTATGGACCCTGGCAGGTGAAATGGCATTGCAACGGATGTTTTCATTCACATAATCCCGGGCAATGGAAAGGGTCATATTGAGTACCGCTCCCTTCGTCATGGCATAGGCAAATCGATCTGGAATGCCCATGGATGCCGCTACAGAAGCCATATTGATAATGACGCCTCCACCTTGCTGTTTCATACGCCCAATAACCGCCCTGGAACAGTTGTAAACCCCCTTAATGTTCACCGCATATAAGCGGTCGAGATCGGTTTCATCTGTACTTTCTAAGTTCCCAATGTGGGAAACTCCGGCATTGTTGATCAAAACATCCAGGTTTCCCTGGATGTCATCTACGCTTTGCGTAACCTGAGATTGGTTGGATACATCCACCATTTTAAAATGGACATCATGACCTTTATCCTGCAATGATTTTTCAATCTTTTTGCCATTTTCCAGATTAAAATCCAAAATGTAGATCGTGGCTCCTGCAGCGGCAAATTTCCTGGCGATGGCCAATCCAATACCACTGGCACCACCGGTTACCAATATATTTTTTCCCTTCATGGATTTCAGTTTTTATTTAGGGTGAGATGAT
>JBBDSB010000086.1:0-1887 GCA_040905205.1 Cyclobacteriaceae bacterium | reverse complement strand
TTCGTTTTTGGAGATTATGCTGAGATATCGGGGACGCATTGGAATTTGAAGTTTATCTACGTAAATGTTTAACTGTTTAACCGTTTAATTGTTCCAAGCTCTAACCACCACTAGCCAACAGCCAACCGCCAACAGGCAATAGGCAATAGGCAAGTCAAAAAAGTCGATAGGTCGATAGGGTTCGTCCAACGGCCAACGGCCAACAGCCAACAGCCAAAAATTGCCCTAGCAAAAAATAGACAAAAGTTTATATATTGATTAGATTTGCGCCTTTAAAGGTTTCCGATTCATGAAAATAAAGCGAATAAATTACACCAATTTTAGAGCGAAGGACAACCTGGATTTGGTTTTGGGCGAACGATTAACGCTATTGATCGGGGAAAACGGCAGTGGGAAAACATCCATTTTGGATGCCTTAGCCATAGGAATTGGAGCAGTTTTGACACATCTTCCGCATGTTTCGGGAATATCCTTTAAAGAAAATGATATCAAACAGGCCAAAAATAGAAAAAGCCCTTTTGCAAGGGTAAAAATGGAAACCTTTGATGGGATCCAATGGGACCGGACGGAGCGCAGGGACAAAAGTAAAGCTACACTTTCCCAAATCCCGCCAGCTTTAGGCCTTACGCAGTTAAAATTTTTTTTAGATGCATCAGTGATTGATCCGTTCAACAGGGAAGAGGATTTTTTGCTTCCGGTTTTTTCCTATTACGGAGTTAGCAGGGCTTTACTGGATGTTCCATTACGAAGAAGGGGGTTTCCCGGGAATCATACCCGATTTGAAGCGTTGGAAAATACATTGGATGCAAATAGCCGTTTTAAAAGTTTTTTTATCTGGTTTTACAACAAGGAAAATGAGGAGCAGCGCAAGCAAAAGGAACGAAAAGATTTTGATTATCAATTACCTGAACTGGAAGCGGTAAGAAAAGCGATCGTTGCTGTTTTTCCGGGGATTTCCGATCCCCATATTATGATTAATCCACTTCGTTTTGTAGTCCGGCAAGGGGATGAAATACTGGATATCATGCAGCTCAGTGATGGATATAAAACACTTTTATCCCTGGTGATGGATTTGTCCATTCGAATGGCACTGGCAAACCCAAAAGCCCAGGAGCCTTTAGCAGTTCCCGCAGTGGTCCTTATTGATGAAATAGACCTGCATTTGCACCCCGACTGGCAACGCAGGGTAATAGGGGATCTGCTTGTAACCTTTCCAAATACCCAGTTTATCCTGACTTCTCATTCACCCTATATCGTGGAGGCAGTCAATAACCATATTCAGCGATTTTTAATTAAGGATTTTCAGATCAGGGATCAACAGATAAAAAAAATGGCTCCATTAAATCCGAAAATGTCAAAAGCATACTTTGTAAAGAAAAACACAGAAGTATCCCTGCTGGACCCGGAAATAAATCTGATTGATGATCAACTGATCCATCCATTTAACGAACTCTCCAGGGTGTATGATCGCATGAGGGATATTCAATGGGAAAATCGCATACATGATTGACCTTGGTCATTATGAATCCTGTGTGTGCTCAAGAAAGAAGCATCCTTCTGATTCTTGCGGTGCCAAAATGGTTTTGCAAGAGATGGGTAAAAAGGTTACTTTCCGGCCCAGACAACGGGAATCTGCAAAATTATTGATTTTGGATGGTTGCGTTTTCAAAGATAATCTTCCCAAGTGTGATGGTGTTTTTTTCTTTGAAAGGAAAAATAGTGCCAATATGATCTTGGTGGAGCTGAAAGGTGGAGATATCAATCATGCATTTGAGCAAATCAAATATACCAGAGAGCAGCGGGTGGAATATTCAGAGTTAAGAAATTTATTTAGGCAGGATCGTAAGGGAGCTATACTTGAATCTGCATTCGTGATTTCTAACCATA
>JBBDSB010000085.1:0-1893 GCA_040905205.1 Cyclobacteriaceae bacterium | reverse complement strand
ACTACCAAGCCTTTTATGATTTTCATCTTTCCCATTACATGTCTTCGGATCCAGAAGGGACGGAAGAAAATCATTTTAGATTTATTTGGAAATTGATAAATAGAGGTATTTATTATCTTGAGGATCGACTTTATTCCCCAATTTCCATCCAAAGGCTTGATAAACTTGAGGAGTTCCAGAACTTCTTAAAGGGAATGGACAAATGGGGTGTTACTGTACCCTTTAATGAGGCATTGAGGGAAAAAATTAAAAGGGTAGAATTCCTTGAGGAAGAACTAGCATCCCTGACCAGAGAATTGGCATTTTTCAAGGTTCCAAATCAGTTTAAAATTAATATTCATAATGTTGGCAAGGCTCCAATAATAGATCTGTTGATCCAGTTACAGCAACTAAAATTCCCGGAAAATGGTAGTATGATTTTACACACCACTGCACAAACTGTTTGGGCAAAAATCCTTTCAAACAATTTTTTAGATAATGGTGATCAAATTAAATATGGGACTGCTTTGAATTATTTTAAAATTGAAGATGATTATGACAAAGATAATCCCATCAGAAAAACAAAAGTAAAAGATAAAGAAAAGATTTATAGAATAAAACCTTCTAAAAAACACTCAATATGATGCCCAAGCAAACAACTTGGGCATAATTTTTTACTCCTGACCCACAATATTTGCTTCAACCTAACATAGTTGATCATGCAAATATTCGATTCCAACGCTCTCATTCAATGCATTCAGGATGCTGTAAGAGAGGAGATTAAAGCAGCTTTAAAGGAAGTTAATACTTCAGATTCTAGGCCCTCCCAAAAGGAAAAACTGTTGACCAAAAAAGAAATGGCAGAAGAATTAGATGTTTCCTTGGTAACCTTGACCGATTGGATGAAAAAAGGCCTCCCTTTTTTAAGGCTCAACAAACGTATTTATTTCAGAAGAGAAGAAGTCCTTAATTCCATGTCTAAAAACTCAAGACATAGTAGATAAGTTATTTTTCTCTTACACAACCTTAATAGAAAATACGCTGATATACTCAACGCCGGCCACCAGAAAAACGGCCGGAAAAAGTAAAAGCGGATCATGCCCGATCCGCCTTCTATAATTTCATCGGGAAATGGTATCCCTCTTTGAATGAGACAAATTTACCATTTCTCCGGAAGAGGAGCTGGTGCAGAAGTTCTTTTCCCCGGGCACCAAAGAAGACCATGACAAATTCATGACCGCTACGGAGATCTGCCGTGAATAAACACATCTTGCCTGGTTTTGTAAATCTGGCTTGTAATCCTACAAACAATTATATCCCCATCATTAAAGTCTTTCAACACCAATGCAGGTCGCTTTTTGTGGTTTTGCCCATTTGTAAATGGAAACTTCAGTAGGACAATATCCCCAAATTCCAATGGTTCACCCATCAGTAATCATCATAAATTGAGTCAGATTCTGAATATCCTTTTAAAAACTCAGAAGTTGAAGCTTGTTTGAAATTTAATTCATCAATATCCTCGGTAGGATCTTCAATTAATACAATTACCCTAACATCTTTATTTGCATCTGCCATAAATTTTGATCGAATCCCTGTTGGGATAATTATTCTATTATTTTTAATTTTAGATAGGAACTCTAAAGCTTTCATATGTTTATAATTGTTTATTAGCGGCCATAACTTGCCCCGTACCGAAGGTCGGGGTGCCTGCCTGTCGGCAGCCAGGGAATCTTGCAATAATCATCCCTCCCTATTTGTGTCGCCCCCGTCATGCATGATTTTAACTTTTATCCAAAGATAACAAAAATTTAGCCTACCTGTATGATCCCTTCTGGCTAACTTGTGACGAATTACCCAGGGATCGATCCATGGAGCACAGTCCTTGCATTTGTGTCTTTGTCCGACAAAAAACCT
>JBBDSB010000084.1:0-1902 GCA_040905205.1 Cyclobacteriaceae bacterium | reverse complement strand
CCCAGATGGAGGCCCTCCTGGGTTCCATCTTGGGCTTTTTGTCATAGGGGTGCCGGACTTTGACATATGATTTACTCATCAGGGTTTTCTGGGCGTTGATTTCCGTTCTGGACAGCGTGGATAGCTCGTCCTGGATGATGCCGAAATTCTGGCTCAGGGCGATCAGGCTGTCTTTATCCACCGAAATGTTTTCGGAATGGTAGGCCATCAGTTGACCCGGAATCAGGAAACGGGTCAAGGTGGTCTTACCGCTGTTCTGCTGTTCCTGCACGAAGATCAGGGCCTGCTTGTTGAAGAAGTCATCCCTGAGGCAACAGGCCACACAGCGGACCAGCCATTTTTTAAACTGCACCTCAAAGCGTTCCTGCCCATATACCTGGATATAGCCGGTGAATTTTCGGATATAATCTCCATGAACCTTTTCATTCCATGTGTTCTGTACTTGTTTAAAGTAGTCCACAAAAGGATTGGTTTTGGGGATAAAATCCGAACACAGGAAGGTATTGATCTCCGCCACAGAGGTACGGTAACCGGCCTGCCGGCATTCTATGTAAAGGGTATTGGGATTAACCGGACTGAAACTGCTTCCTTCTTTTTCTCTTGCAAGCACTTCGTTGAGCACCAGGTTATGTTTGAACTCATACTTTGAGATCAGGAACCTGATCATTCTGATGGTGGGGCTGGAAGATTTCTCATCTATCTTCCGAATAGGGTTTTCCTCGTCCATTTTTCTGTAGGTTTGGGTTGGTAAATCCATACAGAAATGGTATATTTGTCTCATTCAAAGAGGGATACCATTTCCTAATGAAATTATAGAAGGCGGATCGGGCATGATCCGCTTTTATTTTTTCCGGCCGTTTTTCTGGTGGCCGAAATTGAGTATATCTGCGGACTATTAAGGTTGTGTAAGAGAAAAAATATCTTATCTATGTCTTGAGTTTTTAGACATGGATTTTAGGACTTCTTCTCTTCTGAAATAGATGCGTTTGTTGAGCCTTAAAAATGGGAGGCCTTTTTTCATCCAATCTGTCAAGGTTACCAGAGAAACATCAAGTTCTTCTGCCATTTCTTTTTTGGTTAATAGTTTTTCCTTTTCGGAGGGCCTCATATCCGAAGTTTTAACTTCTTTTAAAGCTGATTTAATCTCCTCTCTTACAGCATCCTGGATGCATTGAATGAGAGCGTTGGAATCGAAAATTTGCATGATCAACTATGTTAGGTTGAAGCAAATATTGTAGGATAGGAGTAAAAAATTATGCCCAAGTTGTTTGCTTGGGCATCATATTGAGTGTTTTTTAGAAGGTTTTATTCTATAAATCTTTTCTTTATCTTTTACTTTTGTTTTTCTGATGGGATTATCTTTGTCATAATCATCTTCAATTTTAAAATAATTCAAAGCAGTCCCATATTTAATTTGATCACCATTATCTAAAAAATTGTTTGAAAGGATTTTTGCCCAAACAGTTTGTGCAGTGGTGTGTAAAATCATGCTACCATTGTCCGGTGATTTTAGTTGCTGCAACTGGATCAAAAGATCTATTATTGGAGCCTTGCCCACTTTATGAATATTAATTTTAAACTGATTTGGAATTTTGAAAAATGCCAATTCTCTGATCACGGATGCTAATTCTTCCTCAAGGAATTCTACCCTTTTAATTTTTTCCCCCAATGCCTCATTAAAGGGTACAGCAACACCCCATTTGTCCAATCCCGTTAAGAAACACTGGAACTCCTCAAGTTTATCAAGCCTTTGGATGGAAATTGGGGAATAAGGCCGATCCTCAAGATAATAAATTCCTCTATTTATCAATTTCCAAATAAATCTAAAATGATTTTCTTCCGTCCCGTCTGGATCCGAAGACATGTAATGGGAAAGATGAAAATCATAAAAGGCTTGGTAGT
>JBBDSB010000083.1:0-1910 GCA_040905205.1 Cyclobacteriaceae bacterium | reverse complement strand
AGCATTCCGGGCCCTACACTTACTTTTAGAGAGGGTGAATATGCCGTGATTTATGTAAAAAACAATTTGGAAGAAGAGACATCGGTGCATTGGCATGGAATGTTATTGCCCAATTTTTATGATGGCGTGCCTTATCTTTCCACACCACCCATAGAGCCCGGAAAAACCCTTAAATATGAATTTGCCATTAAACAAAATGGGACATATTGGTATCATTCCCATACCATGCTTCAGGAACAGAGCGGTGTATTTGGTTCCATCGTGATCCATCCAAAAGAGGAAACCTTAGTGTATGATAAAGAACTTGTGATGGTTCTTTCCGATTGGACCAATGATGAGCCCATGAATGTATTGCGTTTTTTAAAAAGGGGCACAGAATGGTATAACTGGAGAAAAGGAACGGCAACACCACTTAACCAGGTGATTGCCAGAGGTGCACTAGGCGCCCAGCTTAATTTCTGGAGGCAAAGAATGGAGAGCGCGGATATAGCCGACATTTATTACCCGGCATTTTTAGTAAACGGAGAGCAGAGTCAGCAATATCCCGAGTTCAAACCCGGTGAAAGGGTGAGGCTAAGAATCATCAACGGCGCAGCTTCCACTCAATTTTGGATGACCTTTGGCGGTGGTGACCCAACCCTCGTTTCGGCTGACGGCCTAAACGTGGAGCCTGTAAAACGAAACAAGACATTTATTGCCATTGCGGAGACTTATGACTTTATAGTTACCATTCCGGATAGCGGCAAAATTGAATTTCGTTCCACCGCCCAGGACGGTTCCGGAACAGCCTCTGCTTTTTTCGGACAAGGGGAAGTTTTACCGGCTGAAGAAGTGCCCCGTCCCGATAAGATAGGCATGATGATGCAAATGGCAAAAATGGACATGCGCATGGGTGCACCTGCCCTAAAGTTTAGACCTAAAAACGATAATCCCCGAAAAATGATGGAAAACTGGGGAATGCAAATGAAAGGTGATAAGAAACAGGAAAATGACAGGTCAGGAATGGAAATGTCCAAAGACAAGGACATGGATTCAGCTATGGAAATGTCCAAAGAAAAATCTTCCAAAATGGACCAATCAAATCATGAAATGGAGGGTATATCCGGTATGAATATGTTTGCGGAATACAATTACAACTACCTGAAATCACCAGAAAAAACAACTTATAAAAAGGATGTTCCAGTAAAAGAAATATTGCTCAACCTGACAGGAAACATGAACCGCTATATCTGGAGCATGAATGGAATTCCGCTTTCTGAAACCGATAAAATTACAATTGAAGAAGGTCAGGTTACGCGAATGACCCTTAATAACCTGACGATGATGCACCATCCCATGCACCTGCATGGCCATTTCTTCCGTGTCATCAACGAAAACGGAGAATACTCACCATTGAAGCATACGGTGAATGTGCCTCCCATGCAAAAAGTGACAATTGAGTTTTATGGAAATGAATATGGGGATTGGTTCTTTCATTGCCATATTCTTTACCACATGATGGGAGGAATGGCAAGAGTAATTAGTTATGATACATCAAGAGACCCAAGAATGGAGCCTTATCCAGTTTCCAAACTGGTTCACGAAACCAACCGCTATTACAGTTGGGGGATGGCGGATGTTGCCTCACACAATACAACAGTAAACCTGACTACATCAAACATTCGCAATCAATTCAATCTAACTATGGAATATGGATGGAATCAAAACTTGGAAGCTGAATTCTCATATGAGTATTATTTGTATGATTATCTACGGGTTTTTGGAGGTGTTAATGTTGAAAATATTATCAGAAATAGCTTGGATGAAATGAAAGCGATAGCTGTGGCGGGTATTCGGTGGTTTACTCCTTATATGTTCAATGTTGATTTACGAGTGGACAATGAACTTCGCCCAAGGATAGGAATTGGACG
>JBBDSB010000082.1:0-1914 GCA_040905205.1 Cyclobacteriaceae bacterium | reverse complement strand
AATACAAGGGATTTGATCCGGAAGTGAATAATTTGGGACAGAATAATCTCAACAGGGGCGATGATTACGATGCTTACCCACGATCCAAAACTTATACTGTTGGCGTCAATATTGGACTTTAATTAAAAATGACCATGAAAAACATACTAAATAAATCAATAATCATAATACTCAGCTTTTTTGCCGTGATTCCCATGGCTTGTGAAGAACTGGATGAAAATCCTGATTTTATCACCAGGGATAATTTTTTCTCTACAGTAGAACAAATGGAATTGGGTGTAAATGCCATCTATGATGGGATAGGCAGAGGGCGAGATGGCTGGAATCACTTTTATAACAGGTTTGTGTTTGAATGCAGGGTAGGTTATCAAGTGGGATGGGAAAAAGGACCTTCTGATTTCCAGAATGGAAGTGTGACATCTACCGATGTGTACATTGCCACTTACTGGAGGATTTCCTACGAAAACATCAATAGGGCCAATGCACTGATAGAGAAAGCGGATGAATTGCAGGAAGCAGGGATCCCCAATCAGGAATTGCTCGAAAGGGTAAAAGCAGAAGCCATGTTTTTACGGGCTTTTTATTATTTCAACCTGATCCGGTATTTTGATGATGTGCCTTATACCGATAAAATGACGGTCAATGATGAGGATTTTCCCTCCAATCAGGACGGCAAACGAAATGTCCTTGACCTGATGGAACGTGATTTGACTTTTGCCGCAGAGGTATTACCTGAAATTTATTCCAGCGACAATTTGGGCAGGGCCACCAAGTGGGCGGCAATGGCGCTTCAGGTAAAGGCCTACTTATTGGATGAAAAATGGATAGAAGCCAAAAATACGGCAGAAACCATCATGGAACAGGGAGGTTTTACGCTGTTTGAGGATTTTGCCCATAATTTTGATGTCGATCACGAAAATTCAGGAGAAAGGATTTTTGAAGCCCAGGTTTCAGCATCCGCCGCAATCAGTGAAAATCACAACCATCATTCCCATTTTGTTCCTGCCGACCTTCCCAACAGTATTGGGGGACAGGGATGGCATTGGTTAAACGGTACACAGGCATTTAGAATGAAATATGATCCGGATGATAAACGAATTCCTGGTACTTTTATCAGTGAATACCCCAGCAGCCGTGTGGGCATGAACGATGAAGGAGAATACCCAATGGTGAGGTGGAGTGGAAATACTTCCTACAATTTGAGCCGGTTTGGAGGCCTGGTTTCTGCAGGTGCAGACCCAAATGATCCAGAGACTTTGGTATATTCCAACGCCTGGACTTCCAAATGGGTGCAAATCGGCATTGCCAATCCCTCTCTTACTGAAAAGAATATTGTGTATCTCCGGTACGCTGATGTACTTTTAGGTCATTCTGAAGCCGCAAATGAAAGTGGAACAGGGGATCCTTATTTTGGGATCAATGAGGTAAGAAACAGAGCAGGCTTACCCCCTCTTTCCAATTTGGACCAATCCCAATTAAGGGATGCCATTGTGGAGGAAAGGGTCTTGGAGTTTGCCTTTGAACAGGAAACCTATGCAGAGTTGAAAAGAAAAAGTACTTATGGAGGAGAGCAGGATTATCTTGGTGATTATATTCAGGAATTTATAGATACCTATGATGTGGACAGGCAATTGTCTCCTAAAGACTACGTGCTGCCCATTCCATTGAATGAAATTCTGGGTAATCCCAATGTCGAACAACATTTGGACTATTAAACATTTTACCTTTTATTTCCGGGCATAAAATTAAATTCATTTGATTTACAAGAGGAGGGAAATTCGGTTTTCCCTCCTCTTGTTTTTTTAATATTCATAAAAAAGGCTTTTTTCTTATTTAAGTTATTATTAATTTACTGCACCCCTTATAACCTAAAATACCTTCGGGTTAATTTGAGGACATTCCAATACCCGAATA
>JBBDSB010000081.1:0-11687 GCA_040905205.1 Cyclobacteriaceae bacterium | reverse complement strand
TATTTACAAAACCACGACAATTTAGTTTAACGCTAAGTCAGGAGTTCTGAATCTAGTAGGACCATGATCACTTTTACCAGAATGTGCTTTATTCTTCTTGTTTTGAAGTCTCAATATATGGTTCAAAAAAAGGTAAATCTACTTCGTAAATTATCTTTGGTTTTACTCCTAATTCTACTTTCTTAAACATTTCTACAAGCTTATCACCATTGACAAGCTCAACTTGTGGTGCTCCATCCCTGTTCGCTTCCTTTACTGCGTCGGTTGAAAAAGTTCCAGTTGTCATAATAATTCCTTTTTCCGCTCGACCAATCATTGCATTTCTAAAATCGCCTACTTGTGCTCTCGAAACTGTCCCTTTGTACCTCTTACATTGAAATAAAACTTTAAAACTCACAAACGGGTTCATTTCCAGTGTTCCGTATCCATCAATTCCTCCGTCATGAGATTGTCCAGTTACAATTACGTTTTCAAATCCAGATTCTCTTAAAAGTCGTTGACATATTTTTTCAAATCCTGATGGTGTTAAGCTTTGTAGAACTTGAAGTAAATCCGTTTTCTTTGTGGGTTGGATGTCATCAGGTTCACTGTCTTCTTGTTCTTCAATAATTTCTTTTTTCGATTTATCTAGTCTGGCTTTCCTATGGATTTCAACCCATTTTAAAAAAATTTCTCTTGCTTCCTTATCGTTTACCTTTGTTTGTTCACCTTTTGAAGATAAAGCCCAAATTCCATGCTGAGAGGTATCCAAAAGGCCTTCCCACGCAAGATATTGTCTTGCCCATGCAACTTGATTGTAATATCGTGATTGACCAGATTCTAAAATTTCATTTAGTTTATCGTCTTGCAAACCTAAATTTTCGGCAATTTTATCAGCTGCTTCTTTAGGTTTTGCAGAACCTCCTAATTGTCTTAAAGCATCAAGTAGAGGTCCAAACCATTGTACAAATTCAGCTTGGCTATTCCGTTTTCTTCCCATTTATCTTTTAAGTGTACTTTTTTTTGAATTGCTTGGTAACTTGTTAATAAAAGTAATGTGGTTAACCCACAATAACAAAATCAAATTTCTTAAACAATGGAAATCATCAAAAATAATAAACCCAGATTCCATCAAGCCTCACTGCTACCAGGTAAATTTATTGCCGTTAATGAGGAACCTTTAAATCAAAAAAACCGTACCCTAATTCGTACCCTAAAATAAAAAAACCCCTATACGTAGCGTATAAAGGCTGTTTGTGATCCCGCTGGGGCTCGAACCCAGGACCCATACATTAAAAGTGTATTGCTCTACCAGCTGAGCTACGGAATCAAAAATCATTTTCAGAAATGGTCCGAAAAAACCCCAATTGTGATCCTGCCAGGACTCGAACCTGGAACCTTCCCGACTTAGGGTCGGGATGCTCTATCCAGTTTTGCTATTTGATCACGCCTAAAGTGATCCTGCCAGGACTCGAACCTGGAACCTTCCCGACTTAGGGTCGGGATGCTCTATCCAGTTTTGCTATTTGATCACGCCTAAAGTGATCCTGCCAGGACTCGAACCTGGAACCTACTGCTTAGAAGGCAGTTGCTCTATCCAGTTGAGCTACAGGACCTTTGGAATAGTACCTAAATGCCCTTTTTAAGCGTTTTGGATGCCTTTTTAAAAGCTTGTGCAAAGGTAAGTCAAGTTTTTTTAAATGCAAATATTAATTTATAATTACTTTTTGAAAGCCAAAATCGTTCAAGGACCTCTTAAAGACCAGTTGGATCTATCCATGAAAGCGGAAAAATTTACCAGTTTAGATGATTTTTATGTCAAGAAAATAAGTGAAATCTCATTAAGAGATATCTTATTCTGCATTCCGGAAAGGTTCAGGTAGTGACGATCAGAGAGATATTCAAAGTGATCAAAGACCTTCTGTTGAAAATTAAAATTCAGTTTACCAAGTCATTTTAACCCTTTATAAGATAGGGATTCTTCGTTTTGGTAATTTTTGGTAATTTACGCCGTTCATTATTTTTGATCATTCCCGCTTAGGGAAACCTTATGAAAAACAAAAACGCCACTTTTGGTCATGACCCCATTGGAAAACTGCTGCTTCAACAAGCCGTGCCTGCTTCAATTGGGGTACTTGTCCTTTCCATTTACGGGATTGTGGATACTATTTTCGTGGGCAGGTTTGTGGGTTCTCTGGGGATTGCCAGCATCACGGTGGTCTTGCCCATTACTTTTTTGATTTCGAGCATAGGCATGTCCATTGGCGTAGGTGGGGCCTCCATTATTTCCAGGGCCTTTGGAGACCGTAACCATCCCAAAGCATTCAAGACTTTTGGCAACCAAATTGGCATGACCCTTACTTTGGCCCTTTTATTTGTGGGCCTGGGGTATGTTTATTCCGATGAAATACTTCAGCTTTATGGTGGAAAAGGAGATGTTTTAGGGCCAGCTAAAGCCTATTTTGAAATCATCTTAATTGGGATTCCATTTTTAGCCTGGGCCATGATGAGCAACAACGTCATCAGGGCTGAAGGCTACCCCAAGGTGGCCATGTTTACCTTGATAGTACCGGCAGTGATTAATATTATCCTGGACCCTATTTTTATTGTGTTATTGGATATGGGAATAGAAGGTGCTGCCTGGGCCACAACCATTTCATATATGGCCAGCGCCGCCTATACCTTGTGGTTTTTTATTTTCGGAAAATCATTGATGAAAGTCAGACCATCCTGGGTGAAGCCGGATTTGGGTATAGCCAGGGAAATTTCTGCATTGGGTGCCGTTACGTTGGCCCGGCAGGGGACTGTAAGTGTCCTGGCCATTGTATTGAACAATGTCCTGTTTGAATATGGAGGGGAAATGGGGCTAGCCGTATATGGCATTATCAATAGGGTCTTGATGTTTGCCAATTTCCCCGTTTTGGGAATTACCCAGGGATTTGTCCCCATCGCCGGATATAACTATGGAGCCAGATTGGATGACAGGGTACATTTCACCATCCGATTGGCCATTAGATCTTCGACGATCATTGCCTTAATGGTTTTTTTGGTCATCATGGTTTTTACCCAATCCCTGGTACATGTATTTACAGAGGACCCGGAATTGATCGCACAGAGTGTGCCTGCGCTAAGAAAGACTTTTCTGGCTACCCCTTTGTTGGCATTCAGCCTTATTGGCAGTGCTTATTTTCAGGCTATTGGAAGGCCAAAACCTGCCTTGTTGTTGGCCCTTAGCAAGCAGGGTATTTTTTTGATCCCATTGGTATTGCTTATGCCCATATTTTTTGGTCTGGAGGGGATTTGGTTTGCTTTTCCCTTAGCAGATACAGGCGCAGCTGCCATATCTTACTTTTATCTGAAAAAGGGTACGGACGCTTTATAAATAATGGTTTGATCAAACCATTATTCATTGATTTGGAAAGTGGCCATGACGGGATAATGATCCGATAATTGATCAGGGGGGCCATTGTTGATGATTTTAGCTCCTGTACATCTGGATTCAAAGTAGGGGCTTACCAGGATATAGTCGATTCGTTTTCGGGATTTTTTTCGTTGTTCGGGTGACATTTCAGGTGTGATTAAAGGGGTAGGGTAAGATGACTTATTGACCTCCAAATGGTGTAATTGAACGACATCGATCATGGGCAGAGACAAAAACCTGGACATCACGCTGTAGTCCAGGGCACCATTTCGCAGGGTTTGATAAGCGGTGGGGCCTTTTTCTTCTAGTCGGAGGCTGTCAGATTCCTGATTTCGTTTTAAGGCCAATGGGTTCTGCCCATCAAAATGGGTATCAAAGGGAGAATGGGCATTAAAATCCCCAAGTATCATGAACTTTTCCTGTTGGTTATCAAGAAGCACCCCTTGGGCATAGGAAGTGATGATTTCCGCCTCTTTACGTCTGAATTGCCAATCATGGGGACTGAGATGAACGACTAAAAAATCAATGCCTCTGGTTTTAACATGTACCATCCCATGCCATAAACCTCCCAATATTTTACTTTTAAGCTCAAGGGGTGTATTTGAGGTGATGCCAATGGGATACCCCTCCTCTTTTAAAAGGATGGCATAGGGGTGGCCCCATTGTTGGGCAAGTTGCTCCAGTTTTTCCTGGGTAAAAGCATTCAATTCTTGTAAACCAATGATATCTGCTTCCTGGTCCCTTAGCCAATCCACCATAGAGGTTTCCCTTTCTGTATCTTTTCCCCAATCGAACCCATTCCAGATGTTATAGCTGATCACCTTCAAATTCTGATTTTGGGCAGGCAATCTTGTGGAAACGGATAGGAATAATATTAAAATGATTAAAAGGTTTTTCATGCAGGAATCGCAGGTCAGGATTTATAATATTCAGGTCGGATCATATTTAGGTGGGAGTTCATGTACTTCGGGTTTCAAGCTCTGGTAAATGAGCTCCCAACTATTTTAAATCAATGAGCAAAACATAAATAATTGAAATTAAATATAGTCAAAATTTCCTGCGATTGTTTGGAAGTGTAAAAAAAAGCTCCAGCCAACCAGCAGGAGCCTTTTTACTATACCTAACCAACTTTAATCTCTTTTTTGGCGGAAGTAATGCCCGCCTTCGTTTTGGGGATGTTGAGGAGAAGGATGCCATTTTCATACTTGGCCTGTATTTTTTCGTTTTCGATGTTCTCCGGAAGGCTGAAGGATCTTTTGATGGAGGAATAAGAGAATTCCTGCCTTTTATATTCTTCCTTTTGCTCTTCTTTCCTCATTTCTTTTTCACCCTGTATCGTCAAGACACCATCTGAAAACTCAATTTTAAAATCCTTCTTTTCAAATCCCGGTGCGGCCACTTCCACCTGAAATTCTTTTTCTTTTTCTTTGACATTTACGGAAGGGATTTCAAATTTTTGATCCCAATCATAAAACCGATTACCCAAATCCGGCAAGTTCTCTGATCCCAGGAAATCAGATATCATTTTAGGCCAGAAGCTACCATTTCTTTTTGTTGGTGTTTCCATTGATTTATTATTTAGTAGGTTCGTATCTTTTTATGTAACTAAGGTACCTGTAGGCGGTTGAATTATCTATGATATATATCATTTTAGAACCGGATTTTCATCACCTGAATCACCTATAGAATATATGAATATTAAAATTTAGTTTCGAATCCTCGCTGTGATGCAAACTCGTCATTCCAGTGACCTGGCAAGCCTTTCAATCACAAGTAGGTGCGGGTTTTAAGGGACTTCTCTCTACTTGATTAGGGAGATCCAGAATATAGTAGATTTTGTGAACACGCTCCGATTCAGATCGCTTCGCTTCGCTTGAGATAACGGCGCATACGTCATTGGTAGATGCTTCGACAGGCTCAGCATGACGGTCGGATATGCGTCAGCAGGGCTCCTCCCGCTCGTCACCCTGAGCTTGCCGAAGGGTCCCATGCGGACAACAACTCGCCTCAAACCTGCCACTCTGCCGCCTACGACGGCGAAAACGTCATCGGTAGTAGAAATAAAATAACCCTTAAGTTTACCTCATTCCTCAAGGCGACGAAGCAATCTCTTTATTGAGGAAGACCAGTCATTTCTAAAGACGCTTGTTACGCTCGCGATGATGGCGAAAATATGTCATCGGTAGGGTTTATTGGGCGATGATTTTGCCGTCTTCCATTTCAATGGTGCGGTCGGTGCCGGCGGCGAATTCGGGATCATGGGTTACAATCAGAAGGGTCTGATTAAATGCCTCTGTCAATTCCTTAAAAATCCCAAATACGATATCACTGTTTTTTTTATCCAGATTCCCCGACGGTTCATCTCCCATGATGATGAGCGGCTCGTTGATCAGTGCCCTGGCGATGGCCACCCTTTGTTTTTGCCCACCGGAAAGTTGGTTGGCTTTTTTTGAGGCATGTTCATGCATATCAAAAATCCTCAGCTTCTCCATGGCCAGGTATTCCAGCTTTTCCCGAGAATGTAAACCCAGCTTAAGTCCCGGAATCATTACATTTTCCAATACAGAAAACTCCGAAAGCAGATAGTGAAACTGGAATACAAACCCGATTTTTTCGTTTCTGATTTTTGAAAGGTAAAGGGGTGATTTCCCGGTGATCCGTTCTTCATTGATTTTTAATTCGCCCTGATAGTCCGTGTCCATGGTCGAAAGAATATAAAGGAGGGTGGATTTGCCACAACCCGATTTACCCATAACAGAAACAAATTCCCCTTTATTGATGGAGAAAGTAATTTTTTTCAGGACCTGGGTCTTTACAGGATTATAAAAAAATTTATCGATGTCTTTGGCTTCCAAAACCGGCATTCCATTCATATTATTTTCCTCTAATGATGTCTACTGGATCCACCCCGCTTGCTTTTTTAGCTGGGAAATACCCGGCCATATAGGTGGTGATCAGACTGAATACACCTCCTATGATATAATATTTGGGATTAAAATCCACAGGGAATGTTTTTATCGTTGGCAAGGCTTCGGTTTCAAAAGGAAGCTGATCGATCCCCAGGCCGGCAAGAAAACCCAATAAAAGTCCTATAGAACCTCCGGCGATGCCGATGATGAGTGCAATATTAATAAAAATAATATTCACATCTCTTCCGGAAAATCCGATCGCCTTTAAAATGGCAATGGTATCCATTTTTTCATAGATCATCATGTTCAAGATATTGTATATGCCAAATCCGGATACAATCAGTAGGGTGATGCCCACCGCATAACTGATCAAAGTACGGATTTGTGTGCCTGTTTCGAATTGGGCATTTACTTTCTGAATATCGTCGGCATCAATCCCAAATAGGGAGGCGTATTCTGCCGCCATTTTGGGGGCCAGTTCAAAATCAATCAGCTTTACCTGGATATCCGTAAGGTAGGAGGCCGGTTCACCCAACATTTTTTGGGTGGTTTCAATGGAAGCATAGCTTTGCACATTGTCCAGCTCCCCAAGGCCGGATTGAAAATAACCCACCACTTTTAACTGCACCCGGTTACCCTGTGCGGTAGTGGCCTGGATGACATCGCCAATTTCTGCCAACATGCGGTCCGCTGCCCCTTTCCCTAAAATGATGCTGTTGTTGATGTTTTTAAGGTCGATATAGTTGCCTTCTGTCACATAATTTTCAAAAAAGAACAGGGCATTTTCTGCTTCCACATCTATTCCATTTACATTTCCGGTAATGTCTATGTTTCCTACGTTATAGAAAACCTGAGCCGATATTTTTGGGGCTACGCCCAAAACCCTCTTATCCTGCAAAAGGGTTTGGATGATAGAGGCATTATTGTAGATGCTTTTTCTGCTCCCACTAGGCTTTATGGACCGGATGGTATTATGATAACCCTCAAATTCCCGGGAAAGATCAATAGGTTGATCGGGGTTGGGCTTGATTTCATTATAAAAGCGGATATGAGGTGTGCGGTTCAGAACCAGGTCATCCAACATGATGTTCAGGCCATTCATAAAGCCCAATAAAGCTACAAACATGGTAATGCTAAAAGTCACACCCACCGCGGCAATCAAGGTCTGCTTGAACCTGGCGATCATTAGTGATTTTGCAATTTCCAAAAGTAAGCTGTATTTCATCTGTTTATATTTTGATTTTCAAAGGTCAGACCTGACTGCCGTCCAGGCAGGTGGAATCTCGCATGCATTATAATCATCCCCCTGTGGCGTTCTCGTCATGCTCGATTTCATATGGGTGATACAAAGTGGTAGAGGATTTCTTTTGCGATGGTTTTAAGGTTTTTGAATGGTAGTATGCTCATCTATACCACTCAGAATTTCGGTTTTAAGGTAATTTTTGATCCCTAACTTTACTGCAACGGTATCTCCTTCTTCCTTGATGACATATTTATTCCTTAGAATATAGCTACTGGGGACCAGTAAGGCATTTTTCTTTTCGTTGATGATGATATTGGCTTCTAGTGTGAGGTTGGGAAAAAGTTTGGCAGGGGGATTTACGAAAGCAGCTTCCACCATGAATGTTTTACTCCGTTCATCCATCATGGGATTGATTTTGGTGACTGTGGCATCATATACCACTCCCTGATAACTATCCAGGGTCACTTTGATTTTTTGGCTTTTTTCTACTTTGACAATATCATATTCATCTACTTGCAATTCCAAAATAAATTCATCGGGATCCCCAATTACAGCTACAGGTACCTGGGGATTGACCATTTCACCTTTTTCTTTTAATAAGGCATATACCAATCCATCAATTTCACTTTTGACGATTAAATCATTTTCCAGGGCGCTGGCAATTTCCAGGTTTTTGATGGCATTTTCTTCATTGAATACCATTTGCCTTTCCAGCTCCCTATGGTTCAAAAGGGCGGATTGAAAGGCCGTTTTGGCATTGATAAAGGCCAACTTTCTTTGTTCAAGTTCCACTTCTGAACCGATCTCTCTTTCATGCAGGCTTTGCTGTCTTGCCAATAACAAGGAATCATTTTCCATTTTGGCCTTGGCCAGATCAATATTGATTTCCAGCTCTTTCAGTTTTGCCAAATTATTCTGCTTTTCAGAGAACCTCTTGGACAAGGCCGCCATTTCCTTATTTAACTTGGTGGATGCATCTGAAATGGTCATCAAGGGACTTCCTGCCTGAACATGATCCCCTTCGCTGACCAAGATTTCATGGATGATTCCCGTGGCTTTGGGCACCACTTCGTATTGGAATTTACTTTTGACTATTCCGGAAGCATAGACAGATTCTGATATGTCCTGCTGGGTAGGGGAAGTTGTCTCCTGGGAGGGCGTACATGATGCTAGGGAAATAACGCTTAATAAAATGCTGCAATTAAATTTTTTGAACATGGAAATTGCCTTTAATCACCTGATACCTTCGTTCCCCAATTTAAGGTATTTTTCTAGGATTGACATAAGAGGAATATGGATTTGAAAATATGAATTTGATATTATTTCCCCTATTTTAAATAATTAAAAGTTTATCTTTGGAAATAATTTATATTTTTCTTTTATTCCCGACGATAGCAGGCCATTTCTATAAAAAAAATGACGATTCCTATTTCCACCAGCTGAATTAAAAAAATGGAAGTCTTAAAAGTTTAACCTATGAGCTCAACAAAAAAGAGCCTGTTACTTCTGATCATTGAAGATAATGAAGGGGATTTCATATTGGTATCGGAAAGCATAGTAGAGATATTTCCGACAGCAAAAATTGATTGGGCTTCTGATTTTAAAAGTGCGGTAAAAAGAAAAGGAACGGATTACGACGCCGTCTTGCTGGACCTTAGCCTCCCTGATAAAAGCGGAGAAGAATTACTTCTGGAGATGTCCAGTTTCAGTTCTAAAATCCCGGTCATTGTGCTTACGGGTTATGCGGATAAATCGTTTGCGGCCAGATCCATCAGCCTGGGCGTGTCCGATTATCTGGTAAAAGATGAATTGCACCCGGAGGTGTTGTACCGGAGCATCATCTACAGTATTGAAAGAAAAAAAGTTTTCAATCAATTAGAACAATCTGAACAGCGCTACAAAGATCTTTTTCATCTCAGTCCCCTTCCCATGTGGGTATTTGAATTTGAGAGCCTCGCTTTTTTGGATGTCAATGATGCGGCCATAATTTCTTATGGCTATTCAAAAGAAGAATTTTTATCCATGACGATTCAAGACATCCGGCCTAAAGAAGACCTGACCCAACTGCAAGAATCATTAAAAGAAGAAACTTTACATTATGGTTTAAGACATGCGGGGACTTTCAGGCACCGGAAAAAAAACGGTGAAGTCATTTTCGTTGAAGTCAGTACCAACATGATACTTTTTCAGGGTAAGCCTTCCAAATTGGTTTTGGCCAATGATGTTACGATGAAAAGGGCTCATATTAAAACCATAGAACAACAAAATACCAAATTAAGGGAAATTGCTTGGGTACAATCCCACATTGTAAGGGCGCCATTGGCCAGAATGATTGGTTTGGTCAACCTGCTTAAGTTGGATTTGGACAATTTGCCCCAGGACAAAAAGGACCTGTTGGAATATATTGTTTCTTCTGCTGAGGAATTGGATGATATTGTTAAAGACATCAATGAAAAAGCCCGGAAGGTAAATATTCCCGACCCGACTTGATAAAGAGTTCATTTATAAGGGTTTTTCCATGATAAAATCATCCATCACATAACCCTCACCAATCGGAATCAGCTCTTCTCCGATTGTTTTAAACCCCCATTTCTCATAGAAATGAATAGCTTTATAATTGAATTTGTTAACATTCAATATCATATGGGTAGATCGGGTTTTTAATCCCACTTCTCCAATTTGCCGAAGCATCATCTTACCCATGCCTTTTCCCTGGGCATCAGGTAGCATATATAATTTATGGATTTTGAGGGAGGCACTACCTCCAAAGCCTATTTCAAAAGACGCAAATCCCAACGCCTTCTCATCGGCTTTGGCCAATAAAAATCGGTGATGCCGGGTCTCCATCTGATCCGTCAAAGAAGGGGTACTATACATCATTTCGAGCATATATTCCAATTGCTTTTTAGTCAAAATATCCCGGAAAGTTATTGGCCAGGTCACTTTGGCAATTTTTTGAATGACAGGTATCTGATCAATTCCGGCGCTTTGAAAGCTTATCATTTTCTGGCAGATTGGGAAGGTTGTAAATTATTTTAATAAAGATAGGTTCCTTCCACCATATGAAGATAATTATCTGTTGTTCGGCATTGCAAATACCGGACAGCGGGTTTATTTTTCCTGCTTTAGGGATTCACTTTACCCATTCGCAGAAGCAATGGAAATTCAATATCCCGTGTTTGCTGACTTCCCCATTGTTGGCTAAGTTGCTGTATTAAGGGGTTGACTGCCATCATGAAACTTTACCGGGGAGAAGTGCCTGAGGTAAGCCAAGACAACGAGTGGTTCAAGGAGCGTTTTCCCGATGGGAAATATGTGGACATCGAAGGACTTTGCAAGATGGTGACAATAGATGAAGTCAGAGAAAATGATTGGAGTTTGACTCCTGGAAGATATGTAGGTGTAGCCATAGAGCTGGATGAGGATTTTGACTATCAGGCCCGATTGCTGGAAATACAGGGTGAATTGGATGAGTTGAATGAAGAGGCGGTTGGACTGAGTAAGGTGATTTCAGATAATTTGAAGAAATTGATACTATAATTATGAGATTAGGAACTTCAAAGCAATGTGGTACCTAATCAAAGCACTTTAAGATCGCAAAATGCGATCTTAAAGGAAAAGCGGGGGAAACACAGGAAATATTTACCATATGTTTTCACAGAACAAGGAGTGGCGGGATTATCTGGAATTTTAAAAAGTGAAAGAGCCGTTAAGGTGCATATTGAGATTATGCGTGCTTTTGTTACTATGCGCAAATTTTTACTCCACAATGCCTCCGTTTTCCAACGCCTAGACCAACTTGAACTCAAACAACTGCAAAGTGATGAAAAGTTTGAACGTATATTCAAAGCTCTGGAATCCGGACAGCCCCAGCCAAATAAAGGAATTTTCTTTGACGGACAGGTATTCGATGCTTATGCATTTGTATCAGAATTGATTAAGAAAGCCAAAAAAGAAATTATTTTGATAAACAATTACATCGATGAAAGTATCCTTAGTCTGCTTAGTAAAAGGGATAAAGGAGTAAATGCCACTATTTACACTAAATCCATCCCAAAAACTCTTCAGGTCGATTTGGAGAAACACCATACCCAATATCCAGAAATCCAGATAAAAACCTTTGCCCAAAGCCATG
>JBBDSB010000080.1:0-1942 GCA_040905205.1 Cyclobacteriaceae bacterium | reverse complement strand
TGTGCGATTCGGGCCAGATAAGCTACCTGTAGTCCGTACGGGAATCGAACCCGTGTTTCATCCGTGAAAGGGATACGTCCTAACCCCTAGACGAACGGACCAAATGACGAACAAATGACCTTAAAATGTAGTCCGTACGGGAATCGAACCCGTGTTTCATCCGTGAAAGGGATGCGTCCTAACCCCTAGACGAACGGACCATTCTAATGGAATTTTGCTCTTTTTCAAAAGGTGATGCAAATATAGAGCCTTTCAAGTACAAACCAAAACCCAACAAAAGATTATTCTTTTCCCCTTGCCCAATGCTTTGAAAATAAGTTAAAAATAAATTATTAATGAATTTGGACCCTGTGGGTTTAAACTATTTTTAGATCATTTCTGTTTCCCTATTAATTCTATGGATTATCTTTTAAATAAAAATAACCAAAACAAAAAATTATGGCTTTAAGACTCGGTGACACCGCTCCAAATTTTACAGCGGAAACGACAGAAGGAAAAATTGATTTTCATAAATATCTGGGAGATGGATGGGGAATCCTCTTCTCGCATCCTGCAGATTATACCCCCGTTTGTACCACCGAACTGGGGGCAGCAGCCAAGCTGAAAGATCAATTTGATAAACGAAATGTTAAAATGATGGCTTTGAGCGTAGATGGAATTGACAGCCATAAATCATGGGTGAACGATATCAATGAAACCCAAAATACCACTGTCAACTTTCCTATCATTGCAGATGAAGACAGGAAAGTTGCGGAGCTTTATGATATGATTCATCCCAAATCCACTGAAAATACCACGGTCCGATCGGTCTTCATAGTAGGCAATGATAAAAAAATTAAATTGATCATTACCTACCCGGCAAGCACAGGAAGAAATTTCGATGAATTGCTAAGGGTGATTGATTCCCTTCAATTAACAGCCAATTATTCTGTGGCCACACCAGCCAACTGGAAACACGGTGAGGATGTGGTCATAGCCCCGGCGATTAAAAATGAAGACATTCCAGCAAAATTCCCTAAGGGTCACAAAGAAATAAAACCTTACTTAAGGACTACTCCACAACCAAATATTTAACAAGAAAGGGTGATTTTAATCACCCTTTTTCTTTGTATTTCTTTCTCATTTTTTAATAAATTTGAAACTGAAGACTATAATAAGGATAGGATCATCCCAATTGAAATAATTTATTTGCGGATTTTATCCATTGAGTCCCCGAATTATTACTAGTTTTGTTTTTTTATTAATTTCCAATCCTATTTATTAAATTATATAGAATGAGTAAAAAAAACCTAAGCAGTGTTATTGTGGGGTCGGGTAGGTATGTTCCAAAAGAGGTAATTCCCAATGACTATTTTTTGACTAAGGATTTTTTTGATAGTGAAGGCCGGCCTTTGGTCAAATCTAACCCTGACATCATCGCTACGCTCCAAAAAATTACTGAAATCAGTGAAAGGAGGTATGTGGAAAATGAATTTATGACTTCTGACATGGCCTATTTCGCCGGAAAAGATGCCTTAGATGATGCCGGAATTGATCCGGAAACCCTGGATTATATTATTGTTGCGCATAATTTCGGCGACCTCAGGTTTGGTAATACCCGAGTAGACAGCTGCCCCACACTGGCGGCAAGGGTAAAACATAAATTAGGCATCAAAAACCCATATTCCGTTGCATACGATCTCCCCTTTGGATGTCCGGGTTGGGTGCAGGCCATGATACAGGCCAATTATTTTATCAAATCAGGAGATGCCAAAAGGGCATTGGTCATCGGAGCAGAAACCCTATCCAGAATATCTGATCCCCATGATATTGACAGCATGATATTCTCAGATGGGGCAGGTGCTGTGGTGTTAGAATCCCTTGAAAGTAATTCAAATGTGGGCATTCTTAATCATCTCACCCGTTCTGATACCTTTCAACATGCTCATTTACTTGAAATGGG
>JBBDSB010000079.1:0-11885 GCA_040905205.1 Cyclobacteriaceae bacterium | reverse complement strand
GTAAATAACGGGAAAGTTCGTCTGTAAATGAACTGGGAGACTGAAGGATATAGCGAGAAAAAACCTGCCAGGTCACATTGGTGACCATTACCGCCATAATCACCATTAACATGACCGCAACGATTTTGTCTAGCTTTTGCTTTATTGTCATCATCATCTTTAATATTCTCTGATTTTTTCGACTAAACTGTACATTTCCGGGTCGGTGACCTTCATGGCCTCATAAATTTGTTCGGCCGCCTCTTTAAAAGGTGTTTTATCCGGGTAGGTAACCTGGACACCAGCCTCTTCCAGCACCTGCATGGATTCCGCAACGGATTCTTCCCAAAGTTTGAATTGGTGCACGGCAGATTCATCGGCCGCTTCCTGAAGCCATTGGCGCTCTTCGGCCGACAATAAATCCCATACCTTGGTACTGACGAGCATCATGTCCGGTATAGCAGTATGCTCATTTAAGGAGTAATACTTACAAACCTCATAATGCCTGGAAGTAACCAGGCTTGGGGGGTTGTTTTCTGCTCCATCCACAATCCCTTGCTGTAAAGCGGTATACAGTTCCCCAAAAGATACGGGGGTGGGAGATCCGCCAAAGTTTTGCACCATATTGACAGCCGTGGGGCTTTCCATCACCCTGATTTTCAAACCATGAATATCCTCAGGTCTTTCTATGGGGGTATTTATGGTATAAAAACTTCGTTTGCCGGCATCATAGAAACACAAACCTTTTAACCAGAATTTCTCTCCGGCCGCCAACAGATCTTTGCCAATGGGACCTCTCAGAACCCGGTTTTGGTGTTCATCACTCCTGAAAAGATAAGGTTGTCCCAAAATCTTGATTTTAGGCGCAAAGCCTTCCATGGCCGCAGTAGAAACCTTAGTCATGGAAAGACTCCCTATCTGTAGCAACTCAACCAGTTCCCTTTCGGTCCCCAATTGCTGATTGGGATAAACCTGAACGATCATTTTTCCATTGGATTTTTCTTCCGCTTTTTCAGCCAAAAACAACATGGCTGCATGAACAGGATGACTGGTATCCAGTCCATGTCCCAATTTTAGGATTCTGACCCCACCGGGCTTGGAACAGCCGATCATTAGGGCTGTGAATATTAATAAACTGCAGAACCGAAAAATTCTCGGTTGTGGATGTCCCTTAAATTTTATCATTTTGTGAATAGACTGTTTTTAGGTTTTAAATGATTGCCATGCATACTTAAATATAATTTTTCAAGGTTCCAAAATCACCTTCTTTGATCCATAAATTATTAAAATGCTCAACTGCCGTACCGCATCCGGGCACCCAAAGTACATCATTTCTATTGCAATTAGGAACATGGATGGGCAAAAAAGTAGGTAATACAAGAAAATCCGCTCCCCCACCTATCCTTTCGACAATGTTGGCCATATCATACACTTTGGAATGCAACAAATGCTCCCCGTTCCAGAGGATTCCTTTTTATAGGAAGTATCAATACCCCTAGGCCTTAAATACTGTAGGGCGGCTTTTCCCAGGTCATTTTTGGGAAAGGCAGTGATGTGGGCCACATTTTGGTCCCAATAGGCTAGAGAGACCGCTACGTTCGCTTCGGCTCCACTGAATTCGGCATCGTAATTCCTGGCTTGAACAAAACGTTCATGTCCCGGGATGGAAAACCTCATCATTACCTCCCCAAGTGTAATAATTCGTTTACGCATTAATGAATTTGGTTTATTGAATCAATCAATCAAAATTAAGGGTGATTTAAAAAAAAAGAAGCTTTTCAGCCTAATTCTTTCAATTTATTTCTAAATTGTGCAATCGATTGCTCAATTTAATCAAATATTTGAAATGTTACATAAGGTTTTAAAGATTCATCCCAAAGACAATGTTTTGGTGGCATTGGCAGACCTTAACAGGGATGAAAATATCTTTTTTGAAGGAAAAGAAATAAATTTGACTTCCCAGGTAAATGCCAAGCATAAATTCACCCTTGGCCCCATGAAGGAGGGTGATCCCATTTTTATGTATGGTATTATTGTAGGCAAAGCCGTGAAGCCCATCGCCAAGGGGGAAGTAATCACTACAGAAAATGTGGCCCATGCCACCTCCGCCTATACCGGAAAAAGGAAGCCCATCAACTGGTCTCCTCCGGACATTCATAAATGGAAAGCCCGTACATTCGATGGTTACCACCGTCCTGATGGAAAAGTGGGTACGGCAAATTATTGGTTGGTTGTTCCGCTGGTATTCTGTGAAAACAGAAATGTTGACATTATGAAACAGGCTTTTGTAGAGGAATTGGGCTTTGCCAAACCCAATCCATATAAAGCATTTGTAAAACAAATGAAGGAAATCTACCTGGAAGGAGACAAAGAAGCCCTGGAAAAAGTCAGTCTCCAGACCCTGGAGGCGGAAGGAGAAAATAAAATTTTCAAGAACATCGACGGCATCAAATTCCTAACCCACAATGGGGGATGTGGTGGTATCAGACAGGATTCCGAAGCTTTATGTGCTTTAATAGCAGGATATATCAATAACCCCAATGTAGCAGGGGCCACCATTCTCAGCCTTGGGTGCCAAAATGCACAACCTGCGATTTTAAAAGATAAGTTGGCGGCCATCGATCCGGACCTCAAAAAACCCGTCCTTATCCTTGAGCAACAAAAAGAAGGAACAGAGAGCAGGTTATTGACCCAGGCCATTCAAAAAACCTTTTTGGCCATGGCCGATGCAGACCAAATGGAAAGGAAACCAGCCCCGCTTACCCAACTCACCATTGGCCTTGAATGTGGCGGTTCGGATGGTTTTTCGGGGATTTCTGCCAATCCGGTTTTGGGACATGTGTCTGATATCATGGCTGCGCTGGGAGGTAAGTCCATCCTTTCAGAATTCCCCGAGCTCTGTGGCGTAGAACAGGAATTGATCAACCGGTGTACCACAGATGAGAATGCGGATAAATTTGTCAGGCTGATGCGGGCTTATGCTGCTTCAGCAGAAGCAGTTGGCTCTGGCTTTGATATGAATCCAAGTCCGGGAAACATCAAAGATGGATTGATTACCGATGCCATTAAATCCGCTGGTGCTGCCAAAAAGGGTGGTACCTCCCCTATCGTTGACATTCTGGATTATACCGAAATCGCCACCAAGTCCGGTCTCAGTCTCCTGTGCTCCCCGGGCAATGATGTGGAAAGCACCACGGCGATGGCCGGTTCGGGTGCCAATATTATTTTATTTACCACAGGTCTGGGTACCCCTACCGGAAATCCCATTACTCCCGTAATCAAGGTTTCCTCCAACCATAAAATGGCTCAAAAAATGTCTGATATCATCGATGTAGACACCGGAGGAGTCATTTCTGGTGAAAAAACCATTGAAAAAATGGGAGATGATTTGTTGGATTTTATCATTGAAGTGGCCAGCGGCAAAATCAAAGCAAAAGCCGTGCTGTTAAATCAGGACGATTTTATACCTTGGAAACGGGGAGTCTCCCTTTAATATTTATTTGTAATTTTATAAATTATTCTTTTATGTCTCAATTATTTTCTGTAAAAAATAAAGTGATTATCATCAGTGGAGCGACTGGTGTATTGGGCAATGCCATCTCCAGGCATTTGGCCCGCGAAGGAGCTCAATTGGTCATATTGGGCCGAAATGCTGCTAAGGTCAATGACCTGGTCAAAGAAATAAAGGATGAAGGCGGTTTTGCCTTTCCTGCTGTGGCAGATGTGACCCGGGAAGAGGAGCTTATTGAAGTAAGAAAAGTGTTGGAATCTGAATTTGATGAAATCAATGGTCTGATCAATGCAGCGGGAGGCAATATGCCAGGTGCCGTGGTAATGCCTGATCAATTTATCACAGATCTCTCTACAGAGGCAGTAAAAAAAATTATGGATTTGAACTATTTAGGCACCTTTTTACCTACTAAAGTATTTTTACCTCTGATGACCAAAAACCATAAGGGGTCCATCATCAATATCTCCTCCATGGCTGCCAGTCGGCCCATGACAAGGGTAATGGGCTATGCCTCTGCAAAAGCGGCCATTGACAACCTGACCAAGTGGATGTCAGTGGAGTTTGCAAAGAAATACGGGGAAGGGATGCGGGTCAATGCGATAGCACCCGGATTTTTTTTGACGGCTCAAAATGAAGCCCTGCTGACCAATAAAGATGGAAGTCTAACGGAAAGAGGCAATCTGATCAAAGACCATACGCCAATGGGACGATTTGGCCAACCCGAAGAACTATTTGGGGCCGTACAATGGCTCTGTAGTGAAGGATCAAAATTTATAACAGGAACCATTATTGAAGTGGACGGAGGCTTCAGCGCATTTTCGGGAGTATGAGCCATAAAGAAAACAGTATTTTAATGGAACAGACCATGAGATGGTATGGTCCTAAAGATCCGGTAAGTTTGATGGACATCCGACAGTCAGGTGCCACAGGGATAGTTACTGCCTTGCATGATATTCCCAATGGCCAGGTATGGTCCAAAGAAGCCATCCGGGAAAGAAAGGACATTATTGAAGCGGCGGGTTTGACCTGGTCGGTAGTGGAAAGCGTTCCGGTACATGAAGATATAAAAACCAGAAGTGGGAATTTTGAAAAATACATCAAAAATTACCAGCAAAGTCTTGTAAACCTGGCTTCGGAAGGGGTTTTTATTGTTTGTTATAATTTTATGCCCATTCTGGATTGGACTAGAACCAATTTAGGGTATACCCTGGCCAACGGTGCCAAAGCCCTGCGATTTGAGATGAAAGCCTTGGCAGCATTCGATGTTTTTATTCTTAAAAGACCCGGTGCCGAGAAAGATTATACGGATGTGCTCCTTCAAAAAGCCAAATCCTTTATGGATGAAGCATCCGGAACGGATATCGAAAAACTGGTCAACACCATTATTGCCGGATTACCAGGTGCGGCGGCAGGGTACACCGTGGAAGATTTTCAAAACGCCCTGGATCAATACAAGGGAATTGATGCGAATACCTTGGGCAAAAACCTGAACCTGTTTTTGGACGCCATTATTCCAGTGGCTGAAAAAAATAAAGTTTACCTCTGTATTCACCCGGATGATCCTCCTTTCCCCATTTTCGGACTGCCCAGGGTGGTGAGTACGGCTACGGATTATGACCGGATGCTGAAAGGGAATAACAGCCCCTATAATGGTTTTACCTTTTGTACAGGTTCATTGGGGGTTAGACCTGACAATGACCTTCCTGCCATGGTGAAAAAATATGGTGATCATATTCATTTTATACATTTGCGAAGTACCCAAAGGGATGAAGAAGGCAATTTCTATGAAGCCAACCATTTGGAAGGTGATGTGCCTATGGCGGCCGTGGTTGAAGAAATTATCCGTTTGCAGCAGAGACTGGGGAAATCAATTCCCATGCGTCCGGATCATGGTCACCAAATGTTGGATGACTTGAAAAAAACCACCAATCCCGGCTATTCCGCTATTGGGAGATTAAAAGGACTGGCCGAATTAAGGGGTTTGGAATTAGGAATAATGAGAAGTATTTTTGAATAATTTCAGATTATCTGTTTTATTCCGACTTATAATAGAATAACTAACCCAATTAATATAAATATGAATAGTGATAAAAATAGCCGAAGGTTGTTTATTAAAAAATCAGCCTTGTCTACCGTTGGCATAACGGCCTTGGGATCCATGGGGTTTTCAGCAAAAAGTTATAAAAAAATACTTGGTGCCAATGACAGGCTCAACGTGGCCATCGCAGGATTAGGCCGGAGGTTAGGGGCTTTTTATACCCCTATTGGCCTCAAATCCAGCAATGTAAACCTCATGTACCTCTGTGACGTGATGGCTTCCCAAAGGGAAAAAGCCGCCAAAAATTTCCAAAAACATATTGACTACCAACCGAAGCTTGAAAACAGTATCCTTAAGGTAATTGAGGACAAAGAGGTGGATGCACTGATCAATGCCACACCCGATCATTGGCATGCCCCTGGAACCTGGCTGGCTTTGGAGGCCGGAAAGCATGTTTATGTAGAAAAGCCATGCAGCCACAATCCCTATGAAGGAGAGTTGCTGGTAGCTTATCAAAAGCAATATGGAAAAGTGGTACAGATGGGAAACCAACAGCGGTCCGCCCCTGAAAGTATCGAGATCATAAAAGCCATCCATGAGGGGGCTATCGGAGATGTTTACAAAGCGACAGCCTTTTACAATTCAGCAAGGGGTGAGGTACCCAATCAAAAAAAGGCGGCACCACCTGATGGACTGGATTGGGAATTGTTTCAGGGACCTGCTCCCCGTCGTGAATATACTGATGATACCTGGAATTATAACTGGCATTGGTACGGATGGGATTATGGCACTGCCGAGACAGGCAATAATGCCACCCATGAACTGGATGTGGCGCGATGGGCACTGGATGTGGATTTCCCCGAAAAGGTAATCGTTGATTCAGGAAAATACCACTGGCCCAATGATGGCTGGACCATGTATGACACCATGGATGCCGTTTTCAAGTTTTCAGGTAACAGAACCATTCAGTGGGATGGTAAAAGCCGGAATGGACACAATACCTATGGCCCGGGAAGAGGGACGATCATTTATGGTACTGATGGATCTGTGTATGTTGACCGGGGCGGTTACAAACATTTCGACAGAAACGGAAAACTCATAAAAAACAGTGAATCAGGAAGTGATGAAGAAGGTACCGCCTTGGGGGGAGGTGGTGGAATGTCCACCCTTCATGTAGTCAATTTCTTTGAAGCCATCAGGGGAAAACAAGAACAAAACAGTCCCATTGATGAGGGGGCCAAAAGCGTATTGCTTTGCCACCTGGCCAATATTGCTTCAAGGACCGGTGAAATTCTGGAATGTGATGCTTCCAATGGCCACATAAAGAACAGTAAAAAAGCAAAGGCCCTTTGGTCCAGAGATTATGAAAGAGGATGGGAACCAAAATTAAAAATTTAAGGCTCTCTTTACACCAAAACCTTGTTTCCTAAGTGAAAAATGGGTAATTAATCAACCACCACCCATAATATCCTTAGGGAATATTTCCCTAAGGATTTATTTGTTTTAACCCCAAAATAATATGAAGAAGAAAAACGATTCAATGAAAATTAAAATGAGATTACTTCAAAAATCAGCACTTACCCTACTAATTCCCGGATTATTAGCCTGCGGAACAGAAAATAAAACGGCTATGGAAACCGAAGAAGAGGTGGAAGACCGGATTCAGTTGGTGAGAAAAGATGCGGAAAAATCCGTGGAAATCTGGATAGACGGCAAGCACTTTACCTCCTATATTTATCCCGGGGATATGGAAAAGCCGGTCCTATATCCCATCAAAACAGCCAGCGGAAAGTTGATCACCAGAGGTTTCCCACTAGCCAACAGGCCTGGTGAACGGGTGGACCATCCTCATCATGTAGGAATGTGGCTCAACTATGGGGATGTAAACGGACTGGATTTCTGGAATAATTCTTCCGCCATTCCGGAAGAGAAAAAGGAAAATTATGGCACCATCATTCATCAAAGCATTGAATCCGTCGAAAATGGAAATGATAGCGGTGAGTTGGAAGTAACGGCTGATTGGGTCAATCACGAGGGAAAAGTTTTATTGAAGGAAAAAACCAAATATGTGTTTCAGGGACAAGAAAATAAACGCATCATTGACCGGATCACGACCCTGACCGCAGAAGAGGAAGAAGTAAACTTCACCGATAACAAAGAAGGCATGATCGCAATAAGAATGGCCAGAGAATTGGAACACCCCTCCGATAAACCGGAAAAATTCACCGATGCCCAGGGAAACCCAACCGATGTGCCCTCTATGAACAATGAAGGGGTCACGGGCAAATACCTGAGCAGTGAGGGCATAGAAGGAGACGATGTATGGGGTACCCGTGGCAAATGGATGAATCTGGCAGGTACGATTGAGGGAGAAGATGTATCTGTGGCCATTTTAGACCATCCCGATAATATCGGTTATCCCACTTATTGGCATGCCAGAGGATATGGGCTTTATGCGGCCAATCCTTTGGGACAAAAAGCCATGAGTGAAGGGAAAGAGGAACTCAACCATAAACTGGCTCCTGGTGAATCCATGACCTTTAAATACAGGGTGGTTGTAACCAATGGAGAAAAAGTCAATGAAGATCTGCTTAATCAGGAATTCCAGTCTTTTTCCAATTAGAAGGTATTCATTTAACAACATGTAAGGCAATAAGGAAACAAATCCCCCTTTCAAAAGGGGGAAAGGGGGATTTTTTCGCCAACGTCCCCAAATATCAATGTTCAGAATGTTTTGAATTAGAATGAACGTAATTAAATCCCCCTACCCCCCTTGTTAAGGGGGAATCACTGAAATTGGAATCTTAAGCTGAATTTTATTTTTGATGTGGCAAACAGCTTTCCGGCTGGATTGAACCCAAAGGATAACGGTAACAAATCCCCCTTTGTAAAGGGGGCAAAGGGGGATTTGTTTTTGACCAATGATCAAACCTGGAAATTTAATCGCATATAATCCAGTTAATTATTCGGATAAATTGCCGATTTAATTGAATTATAACTAAACCCTAAACAGAATGAAAATTTTCTTTTTGGCTTGCTTATTATGGTTTCAATGTTTGTCATTCCCTTCTATTCTTGCCCAAAACCAGGGCAAAGGAATTCAGACTTACGCCAAAAACCCGCATTATTTATCCTGGGGAGAGACACCTGTTTTTTTAATCGGCGCAACAGGTTATCACAGTTGGACGCCCATTAGCCGACCTGGAACAGCCCCAATTGAAGACCAATTGGAAAAGATGGGCAATTTGATCAGTGAAATAAACAGTCCGCACATCATGGGACTGGTCAGATGGCTGCCTTATGACCCCATGAACCACCTTCATGATGGTAAAGTGGATGAAGTGCTTCAACCCTGGAAATTGGCCCAGGATGGTAAGTATGATTTAAGCCAGTTTTCTCAGGATTGGGAGAAAAGGCTTATTAAATTATTGGAAAGTAGCTTGGAAAAAAGAATCATCGTTGTTCTCGAACTTTGGGATGACTGGTCGGTAACCCGCGGTCCCGGGGGAGCGTATGATCCAGGAGAAAATTTTGGATGGAACGGACATCCCTTTAATCCCAAAAACAATATCAACTATGATGCGAATACCCTTCCTGCCACCACCCTTGCCTGTGAAGCCCCATTTTATCAGACTTTGCCTACAAAATCCAATAACCAGGGTGTCTTTCAATATCAAAAATAAAATTTTGGGAACTTTCCCCCAGCCCCCACCTCATTTCAAAATTACCTGATGGCATGGCAGCCAATGTGCTTAGCAATGAAGAGGATGTAATGGCCATTCAATTGATCGGCGGCAAAATAAATACAGAAATGGAAATCCATTTACCAGCAGGTCGGTGGAAGGTGACCTGGATAAATCCTGGTACTGGGTTGGTATTAAATGAATACAATATGGCTCATTCCAAAAATATACTGAGCATCAACATACCAACTGACTCCTCACATTTAATCACTCTTTTGGAAAAGGATCAATAAATAGGGCAGCTTAATCCTTTATCGAGCGTCAATTTTTTTCCGAAAATATCGATGACCTTAAAATGCCAATTCTCCTTATCTTTACGCTTTAAAATTTTAAACCATTCCTGCATGAATCGAATTATTGCCAAAACTTTCATCCTCCTATTGGTGGGATCTTCTCTTCTGGCTCAGGAAAAAAACGAAGAAAAATGGGATGTGGCTGATCCTTATGGAGATTGGAATTTTAAGAAAGTTCAATTTACCACCAATGAAGGAACCTGGATGAACCTGGATGTCAGTCCTGATGGAAAAACCCTTGTTTTTGACCTTCTGGGTGATATTTATAGTTTGCCTATCACAGGAGGAAAAGCCAATCCATTAAGGACAGGCTTACCATTTGAAATCCAGCCCCGGTTCAGTCCGGATGGCCGATGGATTTCCTTCACTTCTGATGCCGGTGGCGGGGATAATATCTGGGTCATGAGGGAGGATGGCTCTGAGGTCAGGCAGGTGACCAAAGAATCCTTTCGATTGCTCAACAATGCGGATTGGATGCCCGATGGTAATTATTTGGTGGCCAGGAAACACTTTACCTCCAGAAGATCCCTTGGGGCGGGTGAAATGTGGCAATATCATATCAGTGGCGGGGAAGGCCTACAGTTGACCACCAGAAAAAATGACCAGCAGGATGTAAATGAACCTTCCGTCTCTCCTGACGCACGGTACCTTTATTTCAGTGAAGACATGGCTCCGGGAGGAGGATTTGAATACAACAGGGATCCCAACAAACAGATCTATCTAATCAAACGGTATGATTTTGAAACTGGAGAAACCAGGGTAATGACCGGAGGCCCCGGTGGTGCGGCCCGGCCACAGGTATCCCCAGATGGTAAAAAGCTGGCTTTTATCAAAAGAATAAGAACCAAAACGGTATTGTATATCCATGACCTGGAAACAGGTGAGGAATGGCCCGTATATGACCAGCTTAACAAGGACCAACAAACGGCCTGGGCAATTTTCGGGGTTTACCCGGGATTCGACTGGATGCCGGACAATGAGTCCCTTGTTATTTGGGCAGGAGGGAAAATAAAAAAAATCAACACCCAGAATTTGGCGGTCCATGACATACCCTTTACCGTTGACGTCGATATGGCGGTAGCCGAGCGGGTCCATTTCAAACATCCCATTCCTGAGGATACCTTTCCATCCAAAATGATTAAAGATGCGGTAACTTCCCCTGATGGAAAGTTGCTTGCGTTTACCGCATTGGGTTATGTATGGACCAAAAAATTACCGGACGGAAAACCGCAAAGACTGACCAGCGGAATGGATTTCGAAGGCGAACCTGCATTTTCTCCCGATGGGGATAGGCTGATTTATGTCAGTTGGAGCGATATGGAAAAAGGGGCCATTCATGCCGTGAATTTGAAAAATGGAAAATCCCAAAAATTAACGGCTGAAAAAGGAATATTCAGAAATCCCGCATTCTCCCCTGATGGAAGAAAAATTGTTTTTAGGAAGGAATCCGGAAATATGGATCAGGGAAGGACCTTTTCCAAAAACCCCGGTTTATATGTATTGAACCTCGAGTCAAAGGAATATAAATGGCTGATTGAAGACGGGGATTTTCCCCAATTTGATAAAAAAGGAGAACGGATATTTTTCCAAACAGGCGGAAAATTTTCCGGCAACCTGACCAAGGAATTGAAAAGTGTAGACCTCAACGGCAAGGACGAAAGGATACACATAAAATCAAAATATGCCAATCGATTGGTACCCAGTCCCAATAACCAATGGATTGCCTTTATCCATCTTCATAAAGCCTACGTGGCTCCCATGGTGATGAACGGGCAAACCATAGACCTTGACAATAAGAGTACATCCCTTCCTGTTTCCCAACTGGCAAAAGATGCCGGCATCAACCTGCACTGGTCCAAAGACAGCCATACCGTATACTGGACCATGGGCGACCGCTATTTTTCGAACAAACTTTCCGACAAATTTGAATTTTTGGGTGCAGCTGCAAAGGATTCTTTAGCCAAACCGGATGAAGGATTGCCCATCAACCTACAAGCCAAAGTGGATCAGCCTGAAGGAAAAATTGCCTTTACCGGAGCCAGGATCATCAGCATGGAAGGCAATGAAGTCATTGAAAAGGGTACGGTATTGATTGAAGGGAACCGGATTTTGGCGGTAGGATCCGACTTGGAAATTGGAGTTCCCAAAGAAGCCAAAACCTATGATATGAGAGGCAAAACCATCATGCCAGGCATTGTAGATGCCCATGCCCATATTGGTGCTTTCCGGGATGGACTCACTGTTCAGTCCAATTGGCAACTTTATGCCAACCTGGCATTCGGTGTCACGACTGCCCATGACCCTTCAGCCAATACTTCCAC